>JBATUU010000167.1:0-11247 GCA_049671385.1 Ornithinimicrobium sp.
GAATCGGCTCGGCGCCAAGTTGATGACGGCGCCAATCAGCAACCCTCCAGCCGAGCCGCCCACAGCGGCCAATCGGCCCGGGGCCACCCACCCCGATTCGGTGAGGTAGTCCGCGGATGCGACAAAGTCGGTGAAGGTGTTGAGCTTGTGCTCCATCCGACCACCCTCGTACCAGGAGCGACCTAACTCGCCGCCTCCGCGGACGTGTGCGATGGCATAGACCACTCCACGGTCCAGGTAAGAGAGTCGAGAGGGCGAAAAGTGCGGGTCGACGCAGATCTCGTAGGCGCCGTAGCCGTAGAGCACTCCAGCCGCGGTGCCGTCTGCCTCGACATGTCGGTGGTAGACCAACGAGATCGCGATGGAGGTCCCGTCGGAGGCCGTGGCCCACAATCGCTGCTGCACGTAGTTGCTCGGGTCATAGCCACCCGGCACCTGCTTGCGCTTCAGCAGTGTCATCGTGCCGCTCTGGACGTCGAGGTCGAACACTGATGCCGGGGTCAGCATCGACTCGACCTGGACCTGCACTGTGCTGCTCTGGTAGTCCGGGTTTGAACCGACCTCGACGGTATAGATCGCCTCGTCGACCGGCACGGTCTGCATGTCGTCGCGACGAGGCTGACCACTGGAATCCAGCGGGAGGATCTCGACCTCGGTCAAACCGGCTTTACGGACCGAAATGGCCAGGTGGGTGGCGAAGGCATCGACGCTACTGATCCGCACGCCCTCGGCGCCGGGAAGTACCGTGAGCCACTCATCCGGCGTGGCGGTATCCGCCGGGGCCCACGCCAACTCAAAATCTGTGTGGTTACGGTTGTGCACGATCCATAGCCCATCCCCGGCCGGCTCGACATCGTATTCGACGCCCTCGGAGCGGGTCGCCACAACTGTGAAGTCTTCAAGGGGTTGTGCCGCCGGCAACAACCACCATTCCGAGGTGTTCTTGCTCCCGAGACCGATCATGACGTAGCGATCGTCTCGCGAGGTCCCTAGTCCCATCCAGTACCGCTCATCATCTTCCTGATGCACCAACACGTCGCTGCCGACGGGCTCGCCGAGTCGATGACGCCAGATTTGGTACGGGCGCCATGCCTGGTCAACACGGGTATAGAAGAGATACTCATCATCAGCGGACCACGCGACGCCGTAGCCGATAGCATCCACCTGGCTATCGAGGACATCCCCGGTCGCCAGGTCCTTGACCCTCAGATCGAACCGTTCGTCCCCGGTGGTGTCGACCGCGTAGGCCAACAGTGCGCCCGAGACCGACACGTCGAGAGCGCCCAGAGAGAAGAACTCCTCGTCGGCCGCCTCAGCATTTGCATCCAACATCACCTGCTCGCCGTCGGGGACGCTGCCCGACTCCACCTCGGGGCGCTGCGGACTCGAAGTCACGGCGACCCGCGCATACACCGGGTACTGGGCTCCTTCCATGGTTCGGGTGTAGTACCACCAGTCGCCGTGGCGCACCGGGACCGATAGATCGCTTTGCTGCACGTGACTCTTTATCTCACCGAAGATGTCATCGCGTACATCAGCCAGGTGCGCGGTCATCGCATCGGTGTAGGTGTTCTCAGCAGCCAAGTGAGCCAACAGGTGTTCGTCGGTCTTGTCGCGCATCCACTCGTACTCGTCCACCACTTCATCGCCATGGTGAACGCGGGTGCTGTGGCGCCGAGGCGCGACCGGGGGCTGCAGGGGGGTCTTCGTCACTGCTCCACGCTACGACACCGATCAGGGACCGGTGCTACCGATCATCGGCAGTGTCCCTCGCCACGTGTCTACTGTTGGCTATTGACCGCTGCCGAGCCCAGCAGCGCCTTGAGATCACCGACGAGCTCTGGGGAGGCTGTCACCCGCAGGGACTCCTCCAACTGCAGGAGGACCGATCGTCCGGGGCTCAGCAATTTCACATGCACATCGGTGGCACCGGGATGTTCGCGCAAAACTCCCCGCAGGTTGTTGGCCAACATATCGGTGGCCCGGCCCAGTGGCAGGCTTACCACGATGGGGCCGCGCGGCCCGGTCTTGACATCGGGGAGCGTGACGTCCTGAGCGATCAACTCGATGCCATCCTCACTCTTCTTCAACCGGCCACGGACAACACACACGATGTCTTCAGCCAACATGGTCGAGCAGGTCATGTACGTCTTCGGCCAAAAGACGACCTCAACGAACGATGCCATGTCCTCGATCAGAACCCGCGCATAGGGATCCCCATTCTTCGTCCGCTTCAGGGTAAGCGAGGTGATCAGTCCCGCAACGGTCACAAAGTCACCGTCACTAGGCCCGTCTTCGGTGCTGAGGTGAGATATCGGTGCCTGCGCGTGCTGAGCCAATATGTGTTCGATGCCGTTGAGCGGGTGGTCGGAGACGTAGAGGCCCAGCATCTCCCGCTCAAAGGCGAGCAACACTTGCTTTTCCCATTCGATGTCAGGCACGGGCGGTAGCGTAACCAATTGAACCGCGCCCTCACCCGAGCTATCAAACCCTCCGAAGAGTGAGTCTTGGCCGATCGCCTCCTGTTTTTTCTCCTCGACCAAGGCCTCCACATATCGTTCGTGAACACTCACCAACCCCTGCCTGCTCTGCCCGAGAGAGTCGAAAGCCCCCGCTTTGATCAACGACTCGATAGTGCGGCGATTGCACACGACAACGGGGCATTTGCGCAGGAAGTCTTCAAAGGAAGTGAAGGCACCTTTGTCTTGACGGGCACCGTAGATGGCCTCGACGACATGTCGCCCCACGTTCCGTATGGCCGCCAGCCCGAATCTGATGTCCTTGCCCACGGCGGCAAAATTGGAGATTGACTCGTTGACGTCCGGTGGCAGTACCGCGATACCCATGCGCCGACACTCGCCCAGATAGACGGCTGTCTTATCTTTGTCATCGCGAACGCTGGTGAGCAGCGCTGCCATGTACTCGGCCGGGTAGTTCGCCTTGAGGTAGGCCGTCCAGTACGACACCAAGCCGTAGGCCGCCGAGTGGGCCTTGTTGAAGGCATAGTCCGAGAAGGGCACCAAGATGTCCCACAGCGCCTTGATCGAGGCAGCCGAATAGCCTTGTGCCAACATCCCGGCCTCGAAGCCGACGTACTCGGCATCCAGAACTTCGCGCTTCTTCTTCCCCATGGCGCGCCGTAGCAAATCGGCTTTACCCAGGGTGTAACCCGCCAGTTGCTGGGCTATCTCCATGACCTGCTCTTGATAGACGATCAGACCGTAGGTCGTGCCCAGGATCGGCTCCAGTGCCTCAGCAAGCTCAGGATGTGGATAGCTCACCTCCTGACGGCCGTTCTTGCGCAGCGCATAGTTAGTGTGGCTGTTCGCTCCCATCGGGCCCGGTCGATACAGCGCGCCGACCGCCGAGATGTCCTCGAAGTTGTCCGGTTGCATCAGACGGAGCAGCGCCCGCATGGGTCCACCGTCGAATTGAAAGACCCCGAGGGTCTCCCCTGCTGACAACAACGCGTAGGTCGCGGGATCCGTCAGGTCCTTGGACAAAACGTCCAGATCGACATCTTCTGAGCGGTTCATCGACACGTTGGCGATCGCATCATCGAGCACAGTCAAATTGCGCAAGCCCAAGAAGTCCATCTTGACCAGGCCGAGAGATTCGCAGGTGGGATAGTCGAACTGCGTGATGATGGCGCCGTCTGCCTCCCTGCGCATGATCGGGATGATGTCGATCAGCGGCTCGCTCGACATGATCACCCCCGCAGCATGGACACCCCATTGCCGTTTCAGACCCTCCAGACCCTGCGCGGTCTCGAAGACCTGCGCAGCCTCCGGGTCCTGGCTCAGCAATTCGCGGAAGTCATCAGCCTCCCCATGCCGCTTGTCCTGTGGATCGTGAATCCCGGTCAGGGTGATGTCTTTGCCCATGACCGCCGGGGGCATCGCTTTCGTCAGCTTTTCGCCCATCGAGAAGGGAAAGCCCATCACTCTGGCCGAGTCCTTCAGCGCAGCCTTCGCCTTCAATGTCCCGTACGTCACGATCATGGCGACCCGATCTTCGCCGTACTTATCCGAGACGTACCGGATCACCTCACCTCGGCGACGGTCGTCGAAGTCCACATCGAAGTCCGGCATCGACATGCGCTCAGGGTTAAGGAAACGCTCAAAAATCAAGCCGTGCGGGACGGGGTCGAGGTCGGTGATACCCATGGCGTACGCGCACATTGAGCCGGCGCCGGAGCCGCGGCCCGGCCCGACCCTGATCGTGTTGCGCTTGGCCCAGTTGATGAAGTCGGCGACCACCAGGAAGTACCCGGCATACCCCTTGTCCACGATCACTTGCGTTTCATACTGAGCCTGCTTCCGGGCGTACTCCGGCACCGTGCCATCGAAGCGCTGCTGCAACCCCGCTTCGACCTCTTTGACGAACCAACTGGTCTCGTCCTCACCCACGGGGCAGTCGAAGCGAGGCATGAAGCGCCCCTCGCCCTCGGTAAAGCTGACGTTGCAGCGCTCTGCGATCAGCAACGTGTTGTCGCAGGCTTCAGGGAACTCGCGCCACAGGTGCCGCATCTGCGCTGCGCTCTTCAAATAGAAGGAGTCGCCGTCGAATTTGAAGCGATTGGGGTCTTGCATCGTGGACCCGGACTGGACACACAACAGGGCCGCGTGGGCTGTGGCGTCCTGTTGGCGGGTGTAGTGCAAGTCGTTGGTGGCCACCATCGGCAGGTTCAACTCTTTGGCCAACCGCACCAGGTCCTGTTTGGCCCGCTTCTCGACCTCGATGTCGTGGTCCATCAACTCGCAGTAATAGTTCTCTGCACCGAAGATGTCCCGGTAGTCAGCTGCTGCCTGCACCGCCTGGTCATACTGACCTAGCCTCAGCCGGGTTTGGATCTCGCCTGAGGCACAACCGGTGGTCGCGATCAGCCCGCCGCTGTACGTGGAGAGCAACTCGCGATCCATCCGCGGCTTGAAGTAGTAGCCCTGCATCGAGGCGAGGGATGACAGGCGAAAGAGATTGTGCAGCCCGTTGTTGTTCCGAGCGAGCAACGTCATATGCGTATAGGCACCACCTCCGGACACGTCATCGCGTCCACCCTCGCCCCACTTCACCCGCGTCTTGTCGCTGCGGTGGGTCCCTGGCGTGACATAGGCCTCAACGCCGATGATCGGCTTGACGTCGTAGGCCCGCGCCGCAGCCCAGAACTCGTACGCCCCGAAGACATAGCCGTGGTCGGTCGTGGCGATCGCGGGCATCCCGAAGTCAGCTGCGGTCGCGAACATCTCCTTGATCCGGGCGGCGCCATCGAGCATCGAGTACTCAGTGTGATTATGGAGGTGGACGAAGTTCTTATCGGGGCTGGGCGCTTGCGACATCGCCTTGATCCTAGGTCTCGGCGGGGACACACCACAGCCCAGCCCGCAGCGGGTCGCCCTTCACTGTTGGACGTGGGCCAGCGCTAGGCGCAGATCGTCCGGGAAGTCACTGTCGAAGCGGACGTGGTCGCCGCTGCCGGGGTGCACGAAGCTCAGCGCGCTGGCATGCAACCACTGACGCGACAAGCCCAGTCTTTTGGCCAACACCGGGTCGCCACCGTAGGTCAGATCGCCGCAGCAGGGATGACGCAGCGCGGCAAAGTGAACCCTGATCTGATGCGTCCGACCCGTCTCGAGGTGAATCCTGAGCAGACTAGCGCTGCGGTGTGCCTCAACGAGCTCGTAGTGGGTAATGCTGGGGCGTCCAGCTCGGATCACGGCAAACCTGTAGTCGTGGCCGGGTTGGCGGCCAATGGGGGCATCAATAGTGCCTTCATGCGGGTCTGGCAAACCTTGCACGAGCGCGTGGTAGGTCTTGTCCACCGTGCGATCGCGGAACGCCTGCTTGAGCACGGTGTAGGCGCGTTCGGACTTGGCCACCACCATCAGGCCGCTGGTGCCGACATCGAGTCGTTGGACGATTCCTCGCCGCTCGGCAGCACCAGAAGTCGAGATGCGATAGCCGCTGGCCGCAAGGTGAGCCAACACATCCGGGCCATCCCAGCCAACGCTGGGGTGGGCTGCTACAAAGGCAGGCTTGTCGATCACGACAATGTCGCTGTCGTCGTACATGATCTGCAGCCCGTCGACAAGCCCGGGGACGATGGCTGCTGTTCGTGGTGCCGCAACCTCCAGCCGCACTTCAAGTGCGCTGCCACCGAGCACCCGTGCCGACTTACCAACGACTTCGCCATCGAGCACGACTGATCCTTGCGCGGCAAGTTGACCGGCTCGGCTGCGCGAAACCCCAAGACACCGGGCCATCGCGACATCGACACGCTCGCCGTCAAGACCTTCCGGCACGGTGATCCTCTTGATATCCCCGCTTGTCATGATCGATTTACCTCGTCGTCGATCTGCTGCTCAGCACGGCCGTCCTCGCCTTCACCTCGCAGGACGAGCCATCCGATCAGCACCGCTGCACTAGTGATCCCGATGTCAGCCACGTTGAAGACCGGGAAGTTTGGCAGCGCGAGGAAGTCGACCACATGACCGCGCCCGAAGCCCGGCTCCCGAGCCAGTCGGTCGATGAGATTGCCGCCAGCACCTCCGATCAGCAAACCCAGCGCACACGCCCACCCGCGGTGATTCACCGATCGGGTGTACCACAGCAGATACGTCACCACGATGGAGGCGAGGACAGTGAAGATCCACGTGTTCCCAGCTCCCATTGAGAAGGCTGCCCCTGAGTTGTAGACGAGTCGCAATTGCAGCACGTCCCCGACCACCTGGACCGGCTCTTGGCCAGTCAAAGCCGATTGGGCCCACGCCTTGGTGACCTGATCAACAAGGATCCATAGACCGGCAAGCCCCCAGGCCAGCGTGCGCCGGTTGGGTGGCTTCGCGGGCGGGGCGCTCGTCAGCGTCGTTCCTGACGCTTCTTGCACGAAACGCACAAGGTCGCTCGAGGAAATGCCTGCAGCCGGAGCTTGCCAATCGCGTTGTTGCACGACTCGCACACTCCGTAGACGCCATCATCGATGCGCTCAATGGCGTGTTGGGTTTGCTGCTTCAGATCGCGTGCGTTGTTTGCGAGGGCCAACTCGTGCTCCCGCTCCCACGTCGCAGCACCTGCGTCTGCTTGATCATCACCCGAGCCCTCCCCGGACTCACGCACCAGCGCGGCCAAATCGTGCTCTACATCGGCCAATTCGACACCAAGACGCTCGTCGTCGGCCACCAGTTCAGCTCTGACCGCAGCCAACTCCGAACTGGTCCACGGCTCTTCTTCATCGAGCACCGGCGCGTCAACCACGATATCTCCCCTCATCATCGACTAAGGCTGACTGTGCCTCAGCGCGGGTCTACTTCTCGTCAGACCCCAATTGCGTCAACTGCGCGGTCAGCATCTCCCGCAGTCTCGTCCGGGCCTCGCCTTCTCGCGAACTCAACTCCTCGATGCTGGAATTCAGGCGGGCTTGCTGGTCCTTCATGTCATTGATCACATTTGCCCTACGCTGCTCCGCCTCTGCGACCATTTGCTGCTTGGTCTCCTGGCCCTCCTTGAGCATCGCATCATGCGCCTGCTGCGCCTCCTTCAGCAGCCGGTCGTGGCCGGTCTGCGCTTCGGCCACGAGCCGGTCGTGGGTCTCCTGACCGGTGGTGACAAGCTCGTCGTGTTGCTTTTGACCCGAGGCCACCAACTCATCGTGCTGTCGCTGCCCACTCTGCACGAGCTCGTCATGCTCGGCCTGTCCGCTGTCGAGCAGCTCCTTGTGGCGTTCATCGGCCTCTCCACGCACCCGCTCGTTGTAGTCATCGGCCTCAGCGACCAAACGTTGCTTGGTGCTCTCGCCCTCTGCGACGTGCTGGTCGTGCAACCTCTGTGCCAGAGAAATAATGGCCGCTGGGTCCTCTCCCGCGCTCCCGGCCGGGACTGCCGACGCCGTCTGATCCGTGCGCGCCTCTGCCGCATCAGCGGTGGTCTGTGCCGCCGTCGTCTCGGCCTCAGCCTGGGCCTGCTCCATCTTTTCGCGCGCGGCGGCGACCTGCTCTGCTGCTTCTTCCTCCGCGCGTTTGGCCTCCTCGCGAGCAGCGTCCACACGGTCCTGCAACTCTTGCAGGTTCGCATCGAGGCGATCACGCGACATGTCGTGGCTCTCGCCCAGCGATGCTTCAGCTTCTTCTACCTCGGCCCGTGCTGCGGCGACTCGCTGGTTGGCATCCGCCTCTGCTTGGACCGCCTCACGTTCCGCACTGTCAACCCGCTGGCGCAAGTCATCAAGTTCAGCGACCAACTCGTCCCGCTCGCGCCGAACACGAGCCAGGTCCGCGCTCTCGGCTCGCGCATCGTCGCCGCCATCGGTGGCCATGGGCTCTGCGGCAACGCTGGACCTGGACCCAGACTCAGACCCACCTGCCGAGGCGCGGCATTCGTTGAGGTCATTCTCCAAGGTGGCCCGCTCGGCATTCAGCCGACGCAACTCGACAACCACCTCGTCGAGGAAGTCGTCGACTTGTGTCTCGTCATAGCCTCGACGTAGATGTGTCGAGGTAAAACTCTTCTTGATGACGTCCTCAGGGGACAACGCCATAATTCACCTCAATCTGCTCAACGACGACTAGCGTCTCGGTATGGCCTCCGCGGGGCACGGCTCTGCGGTCCAGGACACCCTAGCCGACCATCCGCGAGATCGATGACATGACTGTGGAGAAGTCAGAAGGGCAATTGAACGACCAACGCGCGCGCAATATAGACCGCGATGATCAGCACCAAGAAGGCGAGATCTAAGGCAACTCCGCCAAGACGAAGCGGTGGAATCACCCGGCGCAGGGCCCGCAACGGCGGATCGGTGAGGCTGTAAATAACTTCAGCGATGACCAGGACAACACCAGTGGGTCGCCAATCACGCGAGAAGACTTGCACCCAATCGATGATGAGCCGTCCGATGAGGACGATGAAGTAAAGGAAGAGTATAAAATCGAGCAGCTGACCGACCATGGGGTCAGTGTCTCAACTCTGGTTGAACAAACCCTGTTGGGCCCGCCCGCTTTCGACCGCGCCCTCTACCTCAACGTGAGCCGGGGAGAGCAGGAACACCTTGCTCGTGACCCGCTCGATCGATCCATGCAAGCCGAAAGCCAGTCCTGCAGCAAAATCCACTAGGCGCTTGGCGTCACCATCGTCCATTTCCGTGAGGTTCATGATGACCGGAGTGCCTACACGGAACGACTCGCCGATGTTCTTGGCTTCGTTGTAGGTGCGGGGATGGATCGTGGTGATGCGATTCATTTCATTGGCCTCCGACTCCTGGACTACCCGGGCAACAGGTGTGCGGCGGGGCAACGGGGTGACTTCGGCGCTGCGCGTCGAGCCTTCCCGAGATGACGTTGCCGAGTTGTGCTCTGCGGCGCGACGCGAGTCATCGTGTCCGGACCCATCAGCCTCGGCGTCGTCATAGTCATAACGCCCCTCGACCTCGGCCAGACCTAGCCACTCCATCGTCGTTCGCAGTGCCCCAGCCATGTCATGTACTCCTAGTAGCGCGTATTACCGCGGGAAGCGGGAAGTCGGTCACCTGAGACGCTACCGCTCGATGTATCTCGATCCGAGGATTGCACTGCCGACACGCAGGTGTGTCGCGCCGGCGGCGATCGCCTCTTCCACGTCCCCACTCATACCGGCCGACATCCAGGTTGCCTCTGGATGCGCGGCGAGCACACGTTGATGGACGGCACCGAGCCGAGCAAAGGCGGACCCCGCGTCGCTCCGCGCTGGGTCCGGCGCAATCGCCATCACTCCTCGCAGACGCAGCCCCTCACAACCTGACACAAAGTCTGCCAAATCTTCACAGTCCTCAGGCCGCACGCCACCTCTGCCTCGATCTTCACCATTGCCCAGATCTATCTGGATCGTGACGTCGAGAGGACCTACTCGTTCGCCCTCCTCGACGGCTCTGGCCACAGCGCGGTTCAGGTGACTGGCCAGCTTTTCACGGTCCAGCGAGTGCACGACGTCGGCGTACCGCACCACCGACCGGGCCTTCTTCGTTTGCACCTGCCCGATCATGTGAATCTGTGGCATGCCGGCGGAGGTCAGGCGCTCGCGCAACTCGGTGACCTTGGCGCTCGCCTCCTGGTCACGGCTTTCCCCGATCGAAGTGACGCCACGTTCGACCAACGCCGCAACATCCTCTGCCGGGAAGTACTTCGTCACCACGATCAGGGCAATGTCGCTCGCCTCGTCGCTGCGTCCGCAGGCTGCCGCTGCGGTATCGATGCGGTCTCTGGTCGCCCGGAGCGCGCGCCGAAGCTCTTCTCGTCGAGGTGCACTGGCGGTGTTCATCAGGCAGCGTCAGCGCGTTCTCGCAGACGCACCACTGCCGCAAAACGACCAGCCGCCGGATCAGCCCGATGGCTGAACAGGTTCGGGGATTCACGGGTGCACCCAGACAACCATCGAACGGGCACGCCAGCACCGCCCAGTTGGGCCACGACACTGGCAGAGATGTCGATGGCTGCTGTACCGGTCCAGGACACCGTGTAAGCACTCGGATGCTCAGCGGCAGCCTCGGCGCGCATCTGCGGCGGCACCTCATAACAACGACCGCAAATTGACGGCCCGACCAGTGCCTGCACCTCCTCGGCGCCCTGAGCGCGCATCTGGTCAAGGCAGTTCAGCAGCACACCGTTGAGAAATCCCTCGCGACCCGCATGGACGGCCGCCACTGTTCCGGCTGCCGCATCCCACAACAACACCGGGGTGCAATCGGCAACCAGCACGGCCACCGCGATGGTGGGGTCGTGGGTGATCAGAGCATCGCAGGTCGGCGCGCCCTCGGGGTCTTCCAAAGACCCACTGACGCAGGCCACCTGCGCTCCATGCACTTGCTTCATGAAGCGCACACCACCCGGTTCCACGCCCAAAGCAGCGCCGAGTGCCGCCCGGTTGGCTCGGATCCGGGGAGCCCACGAGGGGTCTCGACCGCCCAGGGTGAAGGGGTGGTCTGCAGTGTCGCTCAGGAAGTGACGATCGGTGATTGCCCACTCAATGTCGTACCGCGCCTCGCCTGCCGCAGGTACCTGCTCGCGTATGTGAAACACCGCGACCTACTTCAAGAAATCGGGTACGTCCAGATCTTCGGCGTCCTGATAGGTCACCGTGCGAGGGGGCGTTGCAGGGCGCTGAGTGCCTGATCCGGTAGGTGCCGGTGCCTGACCTTTGTCACCGCGATCCTGCACATTCTGGTTTTCGAGCGTCGTGGCGCCACGAGGCGGCTCGTCTCCCGAGCCGCCGGCAGCGGGAGGGGCC
>JBATUU010000168.1:0-6061 GCA_049671385.1 Ornithinimicrobium sp.
GCGATGCGGATCTGCTCGCGCACCAGATCGACCCCAGTGATCTCTTCAGAGACGGGGTGCTCGACTTGCAGTCGTGTGTTGACCTCCAGGAACGAGATGGTGCCATCGTCGCCGACCAAGAACTCCACCGTGCCGGCTCCCACATACTCGGCTTCACGCAGGATGTTCTCCGACGATGAGACCAACTCCTGGAGTTGTTCCTCGCTGAGGAACGGCGCAGGCGCCTCTTCGACCAACTTCTGATGACGGCGCTGGAGCGAACAGTCCCGCGTGGAGACGACCGCGACATTGCCGTGGGTATCCGCCAGACACTGGGTCTCGACGTGCCGGGGCTTGTCGAGATAACGCTCAACGAAAGATTCACCGCGGCCGAAGGCGCCCTCGGCCTCGCGCACCGCAGCCTCGAACATGTCCGGGATCTCCTCGAGGGTGCGAGCCACCCGCATCCCGCGACCGCCGCCGCCGAATGCCGCTTTGATCGCCACCGGCAGTCCGTGTTCCTCAGCAAACTCCACCACCGCGTCGGCATCCGGCACCGGGTCCTTGGTGCCAGGGACCAGGGGAGCCCCAGCCGCCATCGCGATGTGGCGAGCCTTCACCTTGTCGCCGAGGGCGTCGATCGCCGCCGGGGGCGGGCCGATCCAGATGAGATCTGCATCCATCACAGCCTGGGCAAACGTCGCGTTCTCCGACAAGAACCCGTATCCCGGGTGGACTGCGTCGGCCCCAGACTTCTTGGCGGCCTCAATAATATTGTCCTGCACCAGATACGAGTCCCCGGGGGTGTTGCCACCGAGTGAGTAGGCCTCATCGGCGATCTTGACGTGCAAGGCCTCCCGATCCGGGTCGGCGTACACCGCCACGGACCCGATCCCGGCGTCGGCACAGGCGCGCGCGATCCGCACTGCGATCTCGCCGCGGTTGGCTATCAGGACCTTGCTGATCGGCATAGCGGTCACCCTAGTACGCAGGCGCTGCCCAGGTCAGCGACCCGGCGCACCCTTGGCCTGCGGTTGTGGCTCTCTAGCGCCACATATGTGAGTCCGACACGAGGGAGTCGTTGGCAGGTTCACATCCGAGCGAAGCATCGACATCACCACCGCGTCGATGTCTTCTTCGTCATCGTTGTTGCCACTGGTAGCCCTGTCAGCGCCGGTGAAAGGGCGCAGCAGGACCCGTTCTCCGGTGAAGGTTGGGTTTATCGGCGAGCATCGAGATCGGCCTGGCAACGCCGCTCGAGGTCATCCAGCTCCTCCAACGATTTGCGGATGTCGGCAGCGCGACGCTCCAGGTCCGCCCGCCGGTCGCCGATCTGGGACAACAGGTACTCGAGCTGGCCAACCTCGCCGGGCTGCTCGTCATACATGTCGATGATGGTGCCGATTTCTTCCAGCGGGAAGCCGAGGCGGCGGCCTCGCAAGATCAATGACAACCGAGTGCGATCTCTACGCTGGTACATCCGAGTGTTGCCACCGGCGCCGACGCGCTCGGGGGCTAGCAGGCCAAGATGCTCATAGTGCCGGAGCGCTCGGTGGGTGACCTCGAAGTCATCAGCCATCTGCGCAATCGTCCACAAGGTCGGACTTGTCATGCCGTCGATGATGCTTTACCTTGACGTTAACGTCAAGTAGCGGCAGCGCCGCGGAGAGGTGGCCACCGATGTTTGAACTCAGCCCCGATCATGCAGACTTCCGCGCCCTGGTCCGTGACTTCGCGGCCCAAGAAGTCGAGCCGCACGTGGCGGGGTGGGACGCCGACGCTCATTTTCCGACCGACCTGGTACCCAAGATGGGGGAGTTGGGCTTGTTCGGTCTCGATGCCCCGGCAGAGTTCGGCGGCGCTGGATTGGAGGAGGGGGCCTTCACCTATCTGTGTATCGCCATCGAAGAACTCGGGCGCGTTGACCAGTCGATAGGCATCACGCTCTCGGCCGGGGTTGGCCTGGGCATCAACCCGATCCTGACCTACGGCACGCAGGAGCACAAAGAACGCTGGCTACCCGATCTCATCGCAGGCAGGGCGCTGGCAGGTTTCGGCTTGACCGAGCCGGACGCCGGCAGCGATGCCGCCGCCACCCAGACACGAGCCACTCTGGAGGACGGAACCTGGAAGATCAACGGCTCCAAAGCCTTCATCACCAACTCCGGCACCGACCTCACCTCGGTCGTCGCCGTCACCGCCAAGACCGGGCAGAGCGCTGAAGGCAAACCAGAGATCAGCGCGATCCTGGTGCCCTCAGGCACTCCGGGCTTCACCGTCGAACCTGCGTACCGCAAACTCGGCTGGCATATCAGCGACACCCATGGGCTGAGTTTCGAGGACGCCAGCGTGCCCGAGGCCAATCTGCTGGGTCAGCGAGGTAATGGCTTCAAGCAGTTCTTGAAGACCCTCGATGACGGTCGGATCGCCATCTCCGCCCTGGCTTTGGGCTGCGCCCAGCGGATGCTCGAGGAGGCCACCGCGTACAGCACGTCCCGGATCGCCTTCGGCAGACCGATCGGCGCCAACCAAGGTGTGTCCTTCCAGGTCGCCGATCTCGCGGTCATGGTGCAGGCGGCCCGGCTGTTGACGTATCAGGCCGCTTGGCTCAAGGACGAGCAGGACGCCGGGCGCCGCAGCGCCGCCGAGGTCAAGCAGGCGGCCGCAATCGCCAAGTTGTACTCCACCGAGGCAGCGATGAACGCGACTCGGATCGCCACCCAGGTGTTCGGTGGCAACGGATTCATGGAGGAATACCCCGTGGCGCGGTTCTATCGCGACGCCAAGATCCTCGAGATTGGTGAAGGCACCTCCGAGATCCAGCGCATGGTGATCGCGCGCGGACTCGGCCTGCCCGCATGAGCGAGCGCGAGCCGCGGGGAGGCGATCGTAGCGGACCTGATCCTGCGGTCGAAAGTGTCCGAGACCGGCTCGCTGCGGCGCATCAGCGCAGCGCCGGACCCGACGCCAAGGGACTGGCCAAGTTGGCCGCCCAGGACAAGTTGGCGGTCCGCGATCGGATCGACCTGCTCATCGATGCCGGGACCTTCGTCGAGGACGGCCGGTATGCCAACTCCACCGAGCCCGCACTCCCGGCCGACGGTGTGGTCACCGGACGCGGCGAAGTGGACGGTCGACCGGCGATCGTCGTCGCCAACGATCCGACCGTCAAAGCGGGCTCATGGGGCGCTCGCACCGTGGAGAAGATGATCCGAGCCACCGAGAGTGCCCTGCGCGAAGAGCTGCCCATCTTCTGGTTCGTTGACTCAGCCGGGGCCCGAATCACCGATCAGGTCGACCTGTTCCCAGGGCGCCGTGGCGCCGGACGGATATTTCACAATCAGGTAGCGCTGTCGGGCAAAGTGCCTCAGATCTGTTGCCTCTTCGGCCCCTCGGCAGCCGGCGGGGCATACATCCCGAGTTTCACCGATCTGGTGATCATGGTCGAAGGCAATGCCTCGATGTATCTGGGCAGCCCCCGGATGGCCGAAATGGTGGTCGGCGAGCACGTCAGCCTGGAGGACATGGGCGGGGCCCGGATGCACTGCACCGTCTCCGGCGTGGGCGATGTGTTGGCCGACGATGACGCCGAGGCGATCGAGCTGGCCAAGCTGTTCTTTTCCTACCTGCCAGCCAGCTACGCAGCGGCAACGCCGCGATATGCCGTCGATGCACCAGCGGTGCCGCTGACGCCGAACAGTGTCCCCAGCGCCGAATCCGTGCCCTTCGACGTGCACGAGATCATCGACGGACTGTTGGACGACGACAGCTTCTTTGAGATCAAGGAACTCTTCGCCGCCGAGCTGGTGGTCGGGCTGGGCAGGCTGGGCGGTGACAGCGTCGGTATCGTCGCTAACAACTCCGCGGTCAAGGGTGGGGTGTTGTTCACCGACTCGGCAGATAAGGCCGCTCGGTTCATCTGGCTCTGCGACGCCTACGGCATTCCGCTGATCTATCTGGCCGACGTGCCCGGCTTCATGATCGGCAGCGAGGTCGAGCGTGGCGGGATCATCCGGCACGGCGCCAAGATGGTCAGCGCGGTCGCCGAAACCACCGTGCCGCAGTTTTGTGTGGTGCTCCGCAAGGCCTATGGCGCGGGACTGTATGCAATGGGCGGTCCAGGGTTCGGCCCCGAGGTGACGCTGGCGCTACCCACGGCCCGGATCGCGGTGATGGGGCCAGAGGCTGCAGTCAACGCGGTCTACGCAGGCAAGTTGGCGGCTTTGGATGACGATGGCGAGCGTGCGGCTTTCGTGGCCTACAAGCGCGCCGAATACCTGGAAGACGTTGATCTCGAGCGGCTGGCTGCTGATCTGGTGATCGATGGCATCATCGAGGCCGACGCGTTGCGCGCAGAGTTGCTGCTGCGGATGAAATACGCTGCCGGACGCGAACGGCATTTCTCGGCCCGACGTCGCGGCATACCTCCCGTTTAGTGCCCCTGTCGCAGGTGATGCCAGGCGATGCCGAAGTCGCCGAGCATTACCCGCAGCAATGGCAGGCTGACCCCGACCACGTTGTGATAGTCCCCCTCGATCGAGGTCACGTATGGAGCACCAAGGCCGTCAACGGTGAAGGCGCCAGCCACCAGCAGTGGCTCTCCGGTTGCCACGTACGCATCGATCTCTTCGTCGGTCAGGTCGGCAAAGGTGACTGTGGTCGCAGCAGTGGCCGAGGCGGTCTGAGGCTCGGCAGAATCGGCGGGATCGACCAGGCAATGCCCGGTATGAAGCACTCCGCGCTGGCCCCGCATCTGGCGCCACCTGGCCCGGGCCACCTCTGCGGTGCCGGGCTTGCCATACACCTGACCCTGCAGCTCCAACACCGAGTCGCATCCCAACACGATCTGATCGAGTCTCTGGCGCGGACGCAATCGGAGGGCCACGTCCGTTGCCTTGGCGACCGCCAGCGTCTCGGCGATCTCGGCCGCATCGAGCGGCCCCCTGGCGACCTCATGATCGGCGATCACCCGCGCTTCGTCGACACCAGAGACAACCACCTCAGGGCGGACTCCAGCGCGTTGCAGAGTGATCAATCGAGCCGGTGATGCCGAAGCCAGGACAAGGGAGGTCACACCGGCAAAGTACCCGCAATCGCGGTCCCGCATTGTACGCGCGACCAATCTGTGCTGGCCGGCCACCCCATTCCTCGGGCGCTCTCAGCGCGTTCGTAGCGTTGGTAGGGCACAACTCGATGGACGCACGTCCCCACGACACGATCAGAGGAGTTCTCACATGAGCACACATGACGAACAGCCGGCCACCGAAGCAGGCAAGGACGCCAGTTGGACCGACTTGGGCCAGGACCTATGGGCATACCTGACCGGTCGTGGCGCCGCGATCAACTACAGCTTCGTGGACATGGCGGTCGAGGTGCCTCGCGACACCGGTGCTGATGCCCCTCGCGCCACCTGGAAGGTCAACGGCACGTTGCGGATCACAACCAGTGATGACGAGTCCGCAGGCTCGGACCCGATGCGGGACTGATTCCCGATGGGCGCACGCTGGGCCTTCGAGGCCGATCTTTCGTTCTCGGTCACGACGCCGGCATCCGGCGGTGACCCTGAACAGGTGACAGCTGGCTCGATCACTGGCCACGGCCGCGAACTCGAGGTGCATTTTGACGATCTGAGCACGGTGAGTTCCGGAGCATCTCTCGGAGATGGCAAGGCCATCGCTGCGCAGTTGGCGCGGCAGCAGATCGTGGTGACGGTGGTCGGCCCCGATGGTCCAGTGGTGAAGGTGGGCGATGTCAAGGCAAATCGCTTAGCGCGCTTGCTGACACGATCGAAGCACATTCGCGTGGAAAACTGGCGTGCTGCTGCGGCGTTGTCCGGGGTCATGGGCTCCAGCGACGCCACGGTGCCGCTGGCTCCACCCTCCACGCCGTGGCCGATCGCGCCCACCTTCGCGTGGAGGCGCCGTCGCGCCACCACGACACACGACCCGGACGGCGGTGGCCATCCTCGATTGGTCTTCGCGATGGGCGAGGGTGCTCAGGCTGGTAGTCCGCGACGGCTACACGACCTTGTGCCCGAAGGGACCAGCATTGGCAGCGCCGAGTCCTCGGCGCTGGTCCTCCC
>JBATUU010000169.1:0-7807 GCA_049671385.1 Ornithinimicrobium sp.
TGACGCGGCATACCCGTGCGTTCGTAGTCCTCATCATGCGCAGACCACTGACCTGCGGTGTTGTCGATCGGCCACATGCCCTCGTAGGCACCGGCGCTGTCCCGGCGCTCGCCGGTCAAGCGCAGGGTCAGATAA
Organism: Ornithinimicrobium sp.; assembly: GCA_049671385.1. GTDB lineage: Bacteria > Actinomycetota > Actinomycetes > Actinomycetales > Dermatophilaceae > Ornithinicoccus. The sequence goes on from JBATUU010000169.1 coordinate 136, forward strand.
CCGGAGGAAGCGGCGATCATCGATAGCGCCGGGTCGAGCTCAGCCACCGGTTGATCGACTCGCGGGTCCATCCAGGACAGCACCGGCTCAGTCAACCTGTGATCGCCCCCGATCATTGCTCGGCAACAGCGGATGCCACACAGCCCTACGGCGACGATCGACTGCGGCGCATCAACAAGGGCCATGACCGACCGGCACGCGGCCGACACCGAGTCCCAGAGGTCATCGGCTGGATGCACCACCGAGCCGTCCTCACCCAAGGCGTACGGCAGCAACGGCGCGCTGGCCTGAGCGTGCACCCGGCCGCTGGAGTCGAACACAGTTGCCTTCGTGCTCTGTGACCCACCGTCCATGGCCAGCAGAAGTGGTCTCATGGCTGGTCATCAAGCGGATAGATCGTGCCGGGGTTCATGATCCCGTTCGGGTCGAACGCGTCCTTGAGACCGCGCAACAGCCGGTAGGCGCTGCCGTGCTCCTCCTGAATCCACGGCGTGCGGTATTTGCCGACACCGTGGTGGTGCGCCATCGAGCCCCCATGCGCGAGCGCCTCCTGGACGATGATGGCGTTCAGCGGCTGGTGATAGGTCGACATCTCTTCGCTGGGCTCGCAGTGAATGGCGTAGTCGTAGACGAAGTACAGATTGGTACCCGTTTGGTAGGAATGCGATGAATGCGCACCGAGCATGCGCAGGTCCGCGTACCGATCGAAGTCGCTTTCAACCCGCGCCATCACGGCCTCATACAGTGCCGCCGTACGGGACCAGTCGATCGATACCTCCGTGGTGTATCCAAGGCGATGCTCGGTGACCATGGCGTCCTTTTCGGCCTCAATCTTCTCCGGCCCCCAATTCAGCGACTCAAACCATTGACGGATTGCATCCGGGTCAACAGGTACGTGCTCAACGTGGGCAGCGGCGGCGTCACACGCCGCGATCGTCACCTCGACCAGGGGTGCGGGACCCATCGCGGACAGGACAACCAGGTTCTGGTCCATCGGGTGGTCGGGGAAGTGTTGCCGGGCGTCTTGCGGGGAGTACACCCGAGCAACGGCCGGCCGATAGCCGGCCACCACCACCTCGCGCAGCACGCTCACTGCGGAGGCGAAGTCGGAGACGAGGTAGCCCCGGTAGCGCGCACCGTCCGGGTGCCAGGGGAAAACCTTGACGCTGACCTCAGTAATGAAAGCCAACGCGCCTTCGTTACCGATCACCGTATGCCGGATGTCCGGCCCGGCGGACCGCCGCGGCACGTTCTTGATGCGGGCGATGTGCCCGCCGGGCAGCACTGCCTCAAGGCCGACCACCATGTCCTCGATGCCGCCGTACAACGTCGAGAACTGACCGATGGATCGCGTCGCGACCAACCCACCCATCTGCGCGATGGGCTGAGATTGCGGCGAGTGACCAGTGGTGAGTCCTTGCTCCCGCAAAGCCTCCTCCAGGACACGAAGCGGCACGCCGCACTGGGCGGTGGCCGTCATGTCCTCTTCGTTGATCGCCACGATGGAGTCCATCGCTGACCCATCGAGCACCACACTGTCCTCGACGACGACTTCCAAACCACCTTCGGTGCCGGTTCCCCCCGTGCGCGGCACGACGGCGATGCTCTGTGCATCTGCAAACTTCAAGACCTCGACTGCCGCAGCAGCGCTGCGCACGGTGACGACAGCAGCCGGGAACGGGCCACTGTAGATGCCGTGCGCCGCCTCGTACTTGTGGAATCGATCGACGCTGACCTCACGCAACCGTGACTCGTCAGTGTCGACGGCGTCGGCACCGAGCAACTCAGTCACCCCCGCCACGACCTGTTCGCGGGACAGCGGCGATCGGGATCGGATCATGGCGCTATTAGATCAGCGGAGCCCCACAGGCCAGCACACGGGACAGTCAGCGGATCAGGTAACCGCCGTCGACCACCAGCACCTGCCCGTTGACGTAGTCACTCGCGGACGAAGCCAAGAAAACCACCGCCCCCATAAGGTCACTGGGCTCTCCCCATCGTCCAGCCGGAATGTGCTCGACCACCCGCTGGTTGGTCTGCGGATCCGAGCGCGTGCCCACCGTCAAAGCGGTCTCGAAATAGCCAGGTGCCAACGCGTTCACACAGATGTTGTGCTGGGCCAGCTCATCACAATAAGCCCGGGTGAAACCGACGACCCCTGCCTTTGTGGCCGCATAAGCCGGGGAACGCTGACCACCGAGGTAGGAGAACAGCGACCCGACGTTGATGATCTTGCCGCCGCCGCGGCCACGCATATGGGCCGCGGCATGCTTCGCGACCTCAAAGACGGCGGTGAGGTTGACGGCCACCATCGGGTCCCACTGATCTCGATCGAAGTCTGCGCAGTCAGCGGTCAGACAAATGCCTGCCGAATTGATCACGACGTGCAGACCGCCGAACTCTTGGACGCACTGAGTCACCGCCTCCGCGGCGGCACCCTTGCGGGTCAAGTCATCCTTTCGGTAGCCGTAACGGCGCCCATGACCCTGCACCAGATCGGCGGTCAACCCACCATCGTCAGCGTGTGCCACCACGAAAACATCAGCACCGGCAGCCGCGAGCGCCACGCTGAAGGCACGACCCAAACCGGAGTTGCCCCCCGTCACCAAGGCAGTCTTGCCCTCGAGCGAAAAAGCGCTGAGGCTGAACTCCGAGAGGTTCATAGGCGGCTCAGACTAACTTCAGGCCCGTTGGCGGCGCATCCAATGCACAGTCACCGGCACCACGACGGCGGCCGCCAACGACCCGGCCCAGAAGGCCCAGAACAGCGCGGCGCTGGTGATCGCCATACCGACATCCAGTGCCTGAGCCCGTGACATCGGGGCGCGAGCGCCTTGATCAGCACGGCGGCGGCGCAGGGTAGGTGGGACCAAGCCTCGCAAGCGAGGCCCTGGCCGCCAGGTGATCAGCGAAAAGAGGCCCGGCTCACGACGCGTCAACTGCTTCTCCTGCAGCCGCAGCGCGTGTCGCATCGACAGGGTGCAGACCGGCCAGATCAGCCCCAGACCGATGATGCCAAAGACCGAGGCAGTGCGGCTCAAACTCCCGTTCATCGTAGAGAACACCACCCACCCCCAGGCGAGGGCATACAACACCACCACGGAGGAGAAGGCGTAGATGCCAAGCTCTCGCAACGTGCGATCGCCTGGTCTGCGCCGCCGCGGCTCGGGCTGCTCCTTCACTCCATCATTGTGCGTGCTGCGCCTGAGGGCTTCCCGTTAGGCCCCTCAGTTCACCGGCGGGACGCAGGTGCGGGGTGCCTCTGACATGCCGCGAGCGCAGCTCATCCGGGGCTGTCGTCGGTCGACTGATCCATCACGTAGACGATGCCTCCACCGGGATCTTGATACGTGGCTACCAAGCCTCCGGGGATGTGCGATGGCTCAGCGACGACGCCCAGTCCGTCGGGTCGCTGGAGATGAAACGTCTCGACGCTGTCCACGATGAACAGCGGTCCAGCCGGCGCCTCGGGGTCGTTGGCATCCAGCATCAGCTTCACCTCCGTGCCTGGCATCGCCAAGACCACCGTGGCCTCACCCTCGCGCCAGACTTCCTCCCAGCCCAGGCCATCGCGGTAGAGGGCCAGCGAGCCGGTCAGGTCGGTGGTGGGCGCCAGCAGGAATTCGAACTTCATCACGTGCTCTCCGATCGTGTCGTAACTCGACTGGCACTGAGCATAACGGCATTATGTCCCTATGCGCGAGTGGGTACCAGTCTCGACCTCCCCCAAGGGACGGCTAGCCATGTCTGCGGTCACTCTCTTTGGGGCCCGCCCCTTCGAGCAGGTCACGGTCGGCGAGCTCGCGGCCGCCGCTGAGGTCACCACGGGGGCGATCTACCACCACTTCGATAGCAAGCTTGGCTTGTATGACTTCGTGCGCCGCGACGTCGAGCGGCGGCTACTTGACCGCATGGAGGGGGCCGCCGAGGGGGCAAGCTCTGATCCGCTCGGGGTGGCGCTACTGGTCGGCTTCGACTACGCGGTGCGAGCTGATTTCACTCGACTCCTCAGCGAGCCTCAGCCCGGGGCGGAGGTAGATCATCTGGCCGAGCTCATTGCCACCCTGGCTGCCACCGATGGCCATCCGCTGGGGGTCATGATCGCCGCCGCATGGCGAGCATGTCTCACCAGCGTCGCCCGTGGCGCCAACGCTGCAGATGCCCGCGCAGCGCTGCAATCGTTGACGGTGCGAATGCCGCAGACATAACAATAGCGGCTATATTTTTGGTGAGAATCATTGCGGCGCAGGTAATTACTCACGTATAGAAATTTGATTACTGATTCAAGGGTTTTACGCCGTATACTTTGTTTTTTAGCAAGGTCATAGGAGTTCTCGTGGTAAGCCCAGTTGATGCTTCTTGTTCCGCGAGGGCTACCTGTCGGAATCGACTTCCCGTATACGGTTGTTCCGTCGTCCTTCTGGCAGCTGGCTGTGTTTTTCTATGGCACGAGCAATACCTCATCGCCATCTTGCTAGGGATCTCCGTGACGTTCCTTGCTCTGTATTGCCTCGCCCTGGGCCTCCGCCGTGCCAACGGGATCATCGAGGGCGCCGCCGCCGTGCTCGATGCACCCTCGACGCAGGCTCCACGCTCGGCCGAAGAGGAGCAACGGGCCACCGTCGAGCCCTAGGTATCGCACTACCAGCTGTTTCGTTCGAGCGGGTGAGTAGCGATGGGGGTCTGAGAGAGTTGGCGGATGAGCAACGCAGCCCCTGCCCCGCCGCGACTGCGCGCATTCGAGCACGAGGGTCTCACATTCGCTGTCTCAGATACGGGCCCCATCGATGGCCCGGTCGTTGTTCTGCTCCATGGATTTCCACAAGACCGCAGCACCTGGAATGCGGTCGTGCCTCATCTGTCGGCCGCCGGCCTACGTTCTCTTGCCCTTGAGCAACGCGGCTATGGCCCGGACAACGCCCCGGTCGAGGCAAGACGGTATGGCGTGGAGGCTTTGGCAAGTGATGTCCTGGCCATGCTGGACGCCGCCGAGCTGGAAGCCGCTCACCTTGTCGGTCACGACTGGGGGGCAGCCGTGGCATGGCATCTGGCCGGGACCGGCGACCGAATACTGAGCCTGATCAGTCTCTCGACGCCCCATCCCGCCGCCTTGGTGCGCTCGTTCTTCCGCAGCACCCAGGCCTTCTCCAGCTACTACATGCTGGCCTTCCAGGCGCCACTCCTACCAGAGCGACTGCTCGCACGCAGGCTCAGAGGTCTCTACCGATCAACCGGGCTGTCGAGCAACGATGCCGACCGCTACGCCGAGCGCTTCCGCGACCCGGCCACCCTCACCGGTCCGGTGAACTGGTACCGGGCGATGGTGCGCCAGCGCAGCAGGACCCCCCGCTCGCGGGTGCCCACAACGTACGTCTGGGGACGGCAAGATTTCGCCCTGGGTGCCGTCGCGGCCCGTGGGACGGCGGACTTTGTCCGGGCCGACTACAGGTTCTTGGAGATCGAGGCCGGACACTGGTTGCCGGAGACTGCCCCGGAGATCGTTGCGGAAGAAGTTGTCCGTCGTGTGGTCGGCCGATAGGGGAACACCGGGGACCGGCGGCGGCCGCTGAAACCTCTGGTCATACAGTGCAGGTATGGCTGGGCACTCACTAAAAGATGCTGTTGTTGCTGTGATCGGGGCCAGCGGTGCGCTCGGATCTCTGATTGCTCAGGAGGTCTCGCGTCGCGGCGGGCATCTGGTCCTGGTGGGGCGCGACCGCGAGCGACTCGACGCCGTGCAGATCGATGGAGCAGTCAGGGTGGTTGCTGACTTGGGGGACGCGGCAGCAGGCGAGAAGGTGGTGCACGCCGCTCAGGAGGAGCACGGGCGCCTCGATGGCGTGATCAACGCAGCCGGAGTGGTCGCGTTCGGGAACCTTGCGGACACCAGCGATGAGGTCATAGAAGAGCTCTTCTTGACCAACGTCATCGGTCCGCTGTGGCTCATCCGGCGCGTCAAGCAGGCGCTGGCCGATTCGCGGGGGTTCGTGGTCAACGTCTCAGCCGTTGTCGCTGACCAGCCGATGCCGGGCATGGCTGCATACTCAGCAAGCAAAGCTGCACTGACCGGCGCCGACCGCGCCCTGGTCCGCGAGTTACGTCGCGATAAAATCAGCGTGTATGACGTCCGGCCTCCGCACACCGAGACAGGGTTAGTCGATCGCGCTATCGCCGGGCAGGCACCGAAATTGCCCGAGGGTCTGAGTCCAGAAACGGTGGCGGCTGCGATCGTCAACGCCATTGAGCAAGGCCAACTTGACGTGCCTGCCGATGACATCTCCTAAAGCGGCTCGCTGATCACAGGCACCCCCACCCTGCGGCTGGCTAGGCGGTGCCTTAGCGTTATGGGATGTCTTTCAACAACGGCGACGCAGTGGCCTGGAACACCCCGCAAGGGCAGACCCAGGGCACCGTCAAGCAGAAGCGGGTCAATGAGTTCGAGTTCGAGGGTCAGAATTTCAAGCCGACAGACGATGATCCGTACTACATCGTGGAGTCTGACAAGACCGGCTCGCAGGCGGCTCACAAGGAGTCAGCATTGACCAAGCAGTAACTCCGGGGCAGTAGACTTACACAGTTACCTAGGCCACCGGACGTGTTGATCGACGGGGCCGCCCCTCTACCTCAGGAGTTCTCTCAGTGATCATTGACATTCTCGGCTTCCTCATATTCGGCCTTTTCGTGGGCGCGGTGGCTCGACTCATCAAGCCAGGCAAGCAGAACCTGAGCATTCTGATGACTCTCGTCCTCGGTATCATCGGTTCGTTGATCGGTGGTGTCATCGCCAGCTTCATCGGCTCGGGTGACTTCTTCGAGCTCAACATCATCGGCGGCATCTGCGCGATCATCGCCGCTGTGCTGCTGGTCGGCACGGTTGAGGGGTTGTCCTCGAAGAGCAAAAGCTGAGCGCAGCATTTCTGCTGGCTGCAGCGACGCTGCACCTGGGTTTTCAACTCACGGTCACCACTGTCGTCTACCCAGCGCTGGTATCGGTCGATAACCAGCGCTGGGCGGCGGCACATGCGGCTCACGGCAAGGCCATCACCCCGGTGGTGGCGCTCACCTACGGAATGTTGATCACGGCGTGTGCGCTCTCATTGTTCACGACGCCCAGTGCGCCCGGGGTTTGGCTCGCTACGAGCGGTGCAGCGTTGGCGATGGGATCGACAGCGCTGGTGGCGGCACCCACACACGGCAAACTGTCTGACGGCCCGCAGCCCCAACTGTTGCGCCGCCTACTCCTGGCTGATCGGGTGCGATTGCTTGGTGCACTGCTCGCCGTTGGCGGTGCCGTTGCGACTGCGGTCTAGCTCAACCCGGCGCGTCACACCTCTGGGCTATTGAGATATCGACATCTCGAACCGGTCCAGCAACATCTCCAAGGCCTTTTCGAACTCGGCTTTGGAGTGATCTTGGCTCAGTTCCTCACGCAGCCGAGCGATAGTCGGCGCATCCGTGAGCGTCTCATCCCCGTCGCCATTGTTCTCGATATCAGCAGCGCCCTCGTCCAACGGCTCCTCGATGGGGCCCGTGTCGGCCCCGCGAATGCCGCACTCGAGCAGCAGATGGCCGAGCAAGAAGCTGGTGAACGAGCGGTAGGCGTCGACCAGTTTGTCGTCCTCGAATCCATGCGCCGACATCGTCGACAGGAAATCTTCAACCAACTCGACGC
>JBATUU010000170.1:0-5084 GCA_049671385.1 Ornithinimicrobium sp.
CCATCGCGCGCACCACTTCGGCCTCGATCACGGGGGCCACCACGGCCACCTGCATGCCCACGACCGCGGCCACCAGCGGGGCCTCGTCGAGGTGGCCGCAGCAACGCATCCAGTTGTGCCTGCGGGATCGACTCGCCAGAAGGCGCACGACCTCCTGCGGTGGCAACGACCGAGTCATCGCCCGTGGCGACGGTGACCGCCTTCGTTTGTACACCCGCTGAGTCAAGGAGGCGCAACACCTGGCGCCGTTGATGCGGCAGCGCCAGGGTCACGACCACTCCATCACGCCCTGCGCGGGCAGTGCGGCCAGAGCGGTGCAAATAGTCTTTGTGGTCTGCTGGCGGATCAGCCTGTAGCACCAACGAGACGTCATCGACGTGGATGCCGCGGGCAGCAACGTCCGTGGCCACCAACACCGGCAGCTGTCCGGTTTTGAACCCTTCGAGCACGCGTGTGCGCTGAGCCTGGTTCAACCCGCCGTGCAGCGCCGCCGCGAAGACACCGGACTCCCGGAGTTGAGTTGCGATGCGGTCGGCGCCGAGCTTGGTGCGGACAAAGACCACGGTGCGGCCCTTTCGGTTGGCAATCGCGGCGGTGATGTCCTTCTTTTCGTGCGGGTGCACCAGAAAGAGATGGTGCTCCATCGTTGACACGCTCGCCTGCGCGTCATCGGTGGAGTGGGTCACGGGATCGTTGAGGTACTTCTGAGCAACCTTGTCCACCCCGTGGTCCAAGGTGGCCGAAAACAGCATCCGCTGACCACCGGCCGGAGTAAGATCCAGGATTTCAGTGATGGCCTCGACAAAGCCCATCTCGGCCATATGGTCAGCCTCATCGAGCACGCTGATCTGCACCTGAGAAAGGTCAGCTGCACCGCGTTCGATCAGGTCCGACAGGCGCCCTGGAGTGGCGACGAGCACCTCGACTCCGTCATCGAGAGAGCGCAACTGGGGGGTGTATGACATGCCCCCCGCGATCAACTGGTGCCGCACCTTGACTGCGGACATCAGCGGCGCTAGGGCCTCAACGATCTGCATCGCCAACTCACGCGTAGGCGTCAGAATCACCGCATGCGGTTGGTGCGGGGCGGCCCGTCCCGCACGTGCGAGGCGGTCCAGCATCGGCAACCCGAAGGCCATCGTCTTACCCGACCCCGTCTGCCCACGCCCGAGCAGGTCCCGACCAGCAAGCGCATCAGGAATGGTGGCCTGTTGAATCGGGAACGGGCTCACGATGCCGACCCGCGCGAGCGCTGCAACGAGGTCGGCATGCAGACCGAGCGCGGCGAAGCCGTTGTCCTCATTGACCGGCACAGGTTGGGCCTGCGAAGCCCGCACGTTCAGGTTCGACGCGGCAGGAGGTGATGCGACGGGAGGTGGCACGCTGGCCCGATCCCGCCTGTTCAGCTCGGCGGCCGCTCGCTCACGCCCGCTGGGTCGGCGTTCGCTGGAGCGCAGATCACCGGTATCGGCCCGACCTCGGACATCTTGCTGGGGGCTGCGGAAGGTGTGCTGACGGTGCTCTGACGTGGATGTGGAACGTCCTGCCCCGTTGGCGCCCTCATGATTGCGGCGCGGCGTCCAGGATTCACGCCGCTGGCCATCTCGCGCGTCACGATTGTCGCGATCACTTCTCCCGCTGCCTGCGCGATACCCACCTTCGGGATCACGGCGATTGCCGGAGCGGTCAGCGCGGGCTCGATCGCTGTCAGACCGGCCACCGCGGGCTCGGTCGCTGTCAGGCCGGCCACCGCGAGGAGCAGTGCCCGCGTGAGTGTCCTCGCTACGGCCGGTTTCGCTGCGGTAGCCACGATCCTCCGCATCCGCACTACGTGAGCGATCTCTTGGATCGTTGCGCGCCGAACGGCCCTGGCTGAAGCCACCGGTCCCCCGATTGCGTCCTGCTCCGGGCCGTGAAGAACTGCCCGTGTCCCGCGATGAGGTGGAAGAACGGGCCGGTTTACGCACGCTCGCGCGCGGGGCGTTGTCGTCGGATTTGCCTTCGGCGGCGCGCCGCGCGGCGCGTTGGGACTGCTCACGCGCGATGCGGGCTGCCTTCTTTTGGGCGCTTGAGTGACGTGCCTTCTTCTTGACTCCGGGCGCGCCGGAGCGTCGGGACTGTGCTGCCATGGTGGCCATCTGCCTTCGTGTCGTTGAGGTTGGTGCGCCTCAACGCCTCTCTGGCGTGACCGGACCGACCCCCAGTGGCCGCATACCGCGAGCCTGTGTGCCGTCAGGTGAACTGTCCTGCGGCGTGGGTTCTTGGCTCATCAGCTCATCAGCTCATCAACCAGGACAACACCAATTCTAGCAGGGTTGCGAATCCGACTCAGGCGTCGATGCGCTCTCGATCCAGGGCGTCGGCGGAGTCGACAATGAAGTCTTTGCGCGGAGCCACCGAGGCACCCATGAGCAGTTCAAAGACCTGTTCGGCGGCTGCGGCATCGGGCAGCGTGACCCGGCGTAGGGTCCGCTGCCGTGGGTCCATCGTGGTCTCAGCCAGCTGGTCGGCGTCCATCTCACCCAGACCCTTGTATCGCTGCATCGGCTGTTTCACACTGCGGCCGCGACGCTGCAGATCCTTCAACCGTTGACGCATCTCGGCCTCGGTGTAGGTGTAGATCAACTCCCGCTTCAATCGCCCGGACGCACTCACTTCCAGCCGGTGCAACGGAGGCATCGCCGCATACACTCGACCGGCTTGCACCAACGGACGCATGTACCTGAAGAACAAGGTCAGCAACAGGGTGCGGATGTGGGCCCCGTCGACATCCGCGTCGGTCATGATGATGACCTTGCCGTATCGCACCATGTCCAGGTCGAAGGATTTGCCCGAGCCTGCTCCGATGACTTGGATAATCGCGGCGCATTCTGAGTTATGGAGCATGTCCGAGACGCTGGCCTTTTGCACGTTCAAGATCTTGCCCCGGATCGGCAGCAACGCCTGATGATCACTGGACCTCGCCAACTTCGCGGTGCCCAAGGCGCTATCCCCCTCGACGATGAACAACTCGGATCGATCCTGACTGGCTGTGCGGCAGTCAGCAAGCTTTGCAGGCAGTGTCGATGACTCCAGCGCATTCTTGCGTCGCTGCGTCTCTTTGTGCAGCCGCGCCGACACACGCGACTTCATCTCAGCAACCACCTTGTCCAGCAGCAGAACTGCCTGAGCTTTGTCTCCTCGGGCCGTCGAGGTGAGTCGTGCGGTGAGTTCGGCGTCTACGACTTTGGCTACGATCGCTCGCACTGCGCTGGTGCCCAGTACCTCCTTGGTTTGGCCCTCGAACTGCGGCTCCGCAAGGCGTACCGTCACCACCGCCGTCATTCCGGCGAGCACATCGTCCTTGTCCAGGCGGTCGCTACCGACCTTGAGTCGGCGAGCATTGGTTTCAACCTGCTTGCGCAGCACCTTGACGATTGCCTGCTCGAAACCGGCCAGATGGGTGCCGCCTTTCGGCGTGGCGATGATGTTGACGAAACTGCGCGTCGTGGTGTCGTATCCAGTCCCCCATCGCAACGCGATGTCGACGTCGCAGGTCCGCTGGACATCGGTCGATGTCATCCGCCCCGCACCGTCCAGCACAGGCACGGTCTCGGTGAAGCCCGCCGAACCCTGCAACCGCCACACGTCGGTCACCGCCGGATCAGCGGCGAGGAAGTCCACAAACTCGGCAATGCCACCCTCATGCACAAAGAGTTGCTCACCCCCTTCTGCACTGCGATCGTCGGTAATCCGCAAGCAGAGGCCGGGGACCAAAAAAGCGGTCTGTCGTGCGCGGTCGATCAGCTCCTGATCAGCGAATGCCGCACCCTTGATGAAGATCTGCGGGTCAGCCCAGTACCGGATCCGCGTGCCGGTGACTCCGCGCTTGGCCTTGCCAGTCACCTGCAGCGTCGATGTCTTCTCAAAAGGGGTGAAGTCTGAGAGCGGCGAGCGTCCTTCGCTGTCATCGAAGGTCCCCGGCTCACCCCGCCGGAAGCTCATCGCATACGTCTTACCCGCTCGATCAACTTCGACATCCAGACGGGCCGAGAGAGCATTGACCACCGAGGCCCCCACCCCATGCAGCCCGCCAGAAGCGGCGTACGAACCCCCGCCGAACTTGCCGCCGGCATGGAGCTTGGTGAAGACAACCTCAACCCCTGATAGCCCGGTTGAGGGTTCGATGTCGACCGGGATTCCTCGACCATCGTCGCTGACCAGGACGGAGCCATCGGCCAGCAAGTCGATGCCGATGGCGCTGGCGTGGCCGCCCAATGCCTCATCTACGGCGTTGTCGATGATCTCCCACAGGCAGTGCATGAGCCCGCGAGCATCTGTCGATCCAACATACATGCCGGGTCTTTTGCGGACGGCTTCCAGGCCCTCCAGAACCTGCAAATGTCTGGCCGAGTAGTCGGTAGCGATGGCGATCCTTCCCGATCCGTAGCCGGACGACTGCGGCCGTAGCCGTCCTCGACGTTGCTTCGCAAGGCTATCCGGTGCGGCCGGTTGTTAGCGCAGACAAGCCGATCCAATCCAGATCCTGATCGGTTCCGAATCCCTGACATCCACCCGACGTGCGCAGAGACTCGTTGTCTCGCAATCAGGTCGGTGGAAGCAGGAGGCATGCATACTGAGATCACTGTGATACCTCAGGGTTCAACGGAAACATGGAATCCGGCCTCGCCCGCGAGGTGTTACATACATGCCAGCGACGTATTGGTGGCCAGCAGCGCAACCGCTGGTTCACCAGATGGTGCCCCTAGGCGGCGCCGCAGTCTTGGCATGTTCCATCGAGTGTGCAGCATCTGTCGAGCTGCTTGCCCTGGGCACCCTCGACCTCGATGCTCGACACCGAGAGATGTGATCCGTCGTATGTATTCACTATCTGTGGACGCAGCACAACGGCGTGCCCCTGCACCGGGGTCGCGGGTGCGACAACGCACTCGCGACCCCCACCTACCCGTCGCCCGGCAGTGCTGGGTGTTCCACGAGCGCGTCTGGTCGACGCACGCTCACGAGGCCCCGGCCTCCCGGTAACACCCGCTCACTGCACGGAGTCGACGCGGAGACCGCAGGCCCCCCTGGACGGGGGCCTGCGG
>JBATUU010000171.1:0-2501 GCA_049671385.1 Ornithinimicrobium sp.
GCTCGGACTGCTTCTCATCCAGCACCGAGATCAATTGGGTGCTGATGCCGACCATCAGGATGATTCCGGGGAACACCCAGATGGCGGGGCTGTAAACCACTATCCCCACGGCGCAGATCGCCAGCCCGCTGATGATGACCGACACCCCGATGAACCGTGAGAAGAAGAACGAGGAGAAGGCAACGAGGAATGGCACCAAACCCAACGCATTCCAATTGATCACTGGAATGACGAGGAGGGTGATGAGCACAAGCGGTACAAAAAACGCGATCCCCAGACGGTCTTTTGTTCCCTGACACCGGCCGATCTGGACGAATGACCACGCGTACACCGCGCCGAACATCAGGAGGGCAACGACGGTCAGTGCGCGCCACACCAGATCTACCGGAGCGGTGACGGCCGCGAAGAGGGGGAAAATCAAGAACACGAGCCAGATAGCACTGATGAGCCACTCCCAGCGATGCCAGGAGTCTGCCGACGGCCGCTTCTGCGTCGCCGAGATGTGGTCAATGCCTGACGCACGGGCTGAGCCGGAGGCGCCTGCAAGTTCGGTGGCCTTCATTCCCTCACCGTATCCATCACGGTCGCACAATGGCATTGCCTCGCATCACCATGTCGTGATGACACTTGTCATCCTCGTGCGTTGCTATTCCACGGTGTTGTCGTTGAAGGGTATGTATGGCGCTAACGCCGGGAAGACCCATAGAAAGAGGATCACCAGCACAGCCGCCAGCAAGGTAAGCGCGAGCATGAGCCGCAGCCACACTGGGCCCGGCAGCACCCGCCACAACCAGCCATACATCAGCGCCTCACCCACCCATCTCTGCCGGCGGGCCATCCTCGCGAGACTGCTCGTAGTCATAAGAGTTGAACGCCACGATCCGCTGCGCGGCGCTGAATTTGGGGTGGCATGCAGTCATCACAAGCCATGGCTCGGTGGCCTGTGCCTCGGGGTCGCCGGGCACGTCAGCGAGCACTTCAGTCTGAAACGGGGTCACGATCTGGGTGCGATCAAAGCGATACACAAAGTATGCCTCGAGCGTTTCCACAATGATGGGGTCGCCGGGCGCGAGCTCAGCGATGTTCCACAGCGGCCTTCCGTACGTGGTTCGGTGCCCAGCCATGGTGAAGTTGCCGACCTCGCCGGGGGACTCGGAGTCGGGGTACTGGCCCAGCACGCCGGAGTTGAGGACGCTCAGCTCGACCCCCGCAACCACCGGCCGCACTTCTCCGATCGTCGGCAGGTGAACGATGTAGTCGGCCACCAGACCAGAGGACGCATCCTCATCGCGACCGGCTTCGCCACCTCCGGCTTCACTGGTGCCGGCATCACCTTCTGCCGAAACCCCAGCGCTAAAGGTTGCCGTGGTCGAATTGAGGATATCTTCGGCTTCGGCATTGGCCTCGATATCGGTCCACCACAGTTGCCACACAAGGAAAAAAAGGAGAAAGACGCCAGCAGTGATCATGACTTCGCCTAATGTCCTGATGGCGATGCGCACGGTACATCTTCCCTCACTGAGGCTCGGTATTGAGAAAGGGTCACCTCGCCGCGCTGCGGATACCACGCCGCCCGAGGCGGGACAGTGGTTCGGGTAGGAGGTGCATTACGGCTTGTAGGTCAAAAGCACCGCGGCGCTTGCCGCCGCCCATGCCTGCGGGCGGCACGAGGCAGGGTAAGGCACCGGGTTGCCAATGACCGCCTCCCCACTGACGAGTTCAGGGAGTCGGTGTTCGCAGCGAGTGCTGAGTCGGACCAGGGCAGCATGCACGCGAGCGGCTTCGTGGGCGAAACCCGACAACGCCAAGCCACGCAAGATGATCGCTGAGTCGTGCGTCCATACCGAACCCGTGTGATAGCCGGTCGGGTTGTATGCCGGATTGTCGGCTGACATCGACGCGATTCCGAAATATCGGAGCATGTCGGAACGCATCAGGCGATCTGCAACCCGACATTCTTCCTCGTGAGTGAGTATGCCAGTGCTGAGCGCGTGGCCCATGTTGCTGCCCACAGCATCGACTGGATCACCATGAGCGTCCAGAGCCATCGCCAGATAGGAATCCGCTTCCGCTCCGACCCAGAAGTGTTCTCGGACCCGGGCGCTCAGGTCATCGGCCCATTGACGCCAGGCGTGTGGCTCACCGGCGTGCAGGTGCTCAAGGAGGTCAGCGCCAGCACGGGCAGCTTGGACGGCATAGGCCTGGGCTTCGATCAGCGCAATGGGGGCGGGCGCGATCGACCCGTCGCTGCGACGCATCGAGTCGCCCGAGTCCTTCCATCCCTGATTGCTCAACCCTGAGTCGCTCTCGTCCACATAGCGCAGGAAGCCGTCGGGGGCGGACACAACAGAGCGTGCCATCCACTCGAGCGCAGCCTCAAGCGTCGGCTGCAACTCGCGAAGATGAGCGGGATCGAGCCCGCTCTTCCATGACTCGTGCAGAAGGACAATCCATAGCGGGGTGGAGTCGACGCTGCCGTAGTAGATCGGGGCCAAGCTGAT
>JBATUU010000172.1:0-6230 GCA_049671385.1 Ornithinimicrobium sp.
GGCCTACCCGTTTCCTGCGTTCGAGCCGTCCGAAGTGCCTGAAACGGACCGGTTCCCTGGCACGGTCATCGATGCCGGTACCTCATCTCGCACCAGCGACCAAGAACTCTCCCAATTCGCTGACGCCAACGATGTCGACGCTGAGATATACAGCGTGGAGATCGACGTTGCCACGGCTGTGGAGCTGACCCTGCTGACCCAGGAGCCTGGTCAGCTGCTGGTCGCCTTGGACGGTGTTGTGGTGACCAACGACGGCGAAGAGCTGGGCGCACTGGGCGAGGGACAGCCGGGCCCCTGGCGTGAGGCCGACCCGGCCCTACGACAAGGATTCTGGCGAGGGTATGCCGCGTCGGGCTTTCACCAGTCCTTCGACTCAGCCACGTTGTCGGCCCTGGGAATCGACATCACAGATGACCGCGTGAGGGTCAGTGTGATCCCACGTGGGTTCAACGGTGAAGGGTGGCAGGTCATCGCCGCAGGCGACGCCGGGCGCCCACCAGGCAGTCTGGCGACCCTCGCGCCCGGTTATGCCGCGACGCTCCCGGAATTTGCGCACGGTCTGGAGCGGGTGGGTGCCTTCAGTGTCCCAACCGACGGACGAGAGTACGAGGTGCCGCTGCCGGTGGAGCAGGCCGAGGAGTTGACCTGGATCGGCGCCTGTGACCTCGAGACCACGATCAGCATCCGCACCGTGACGCTACGCTCCCCCACCCGGACCGGGCTGATCCCGTGTGCCTCCTACCGCAATGAGTGGGCCGCACCGTTGAGTCCTGGCAATCCCGGCCCACCGCCGACCGAGGCTACGGCCCGGTCGAACGTCATGACGCTGGCCGCCCCCGACATCGATGGGACGGAAAGCCTGACGATCGGTGCCTATCGCTCGGTGCCTTTCGAGGACTTTCCGTTCGGAAAGGCCGATCAGCCCTCCACCGCCCAGTTGAACCTGCGCCCGGTGCCCGATGAAGGGGACCTCATCGGCTTCGGCCTCGTCAGCGCCAATACCCGCTGGGAGTCGGTGGACAGTTACGTCCGCGCCGGCCCGGAGTCAACGGACCCGGCTACCGTGCAGGTCCCCGGCGAGGCTCAAGCGCTCCTGAGCGTGACCACCCGCGGCAAGGGCCGTTTTCGCGTCGAGACTCAAGGACGGCAGAGAGTTCCCCTGGATGGGAACTTCAAGGACGCCTCCGTGCTCGGCCGGGTGGCCTCTCCGTTGATGTACCGGGATGGCTGGTGGACGTCCTGGACCAGCGAACCGACCCGATGGACCATCCCGATCCCAGCCGGGCGCGATGCCCGCGACGGTGGTTTGCGCGTGCGAGTGGAGGGCTATGACCCAGGCTCCCTCGAGATTGTCGTCCTGGAGGCTGTCGCCCAGGGCGTGGAGGAGACCACCGAGGCCGATGACACACTGGACCCGTGAGCGAGCGAGCACAGTCGGGGTCTGAGGATGACACAGCCAGCCCGATCGAGGAGGCGCAGACGTACTACGAGCGCGTCGGTGGCCACGACACCTTTGTCGCACTGGTTGCCGAGTTCTACCGGGGAGTCGCCGGCGACCCGCAGTTGCGTGCGCTGTACCCCGAGGAGGATCTAGCTCCTGCCGAGCAACGGTTCTTGATGTTCCTGGAGCAGTACTGGGGCGGGCCGAAGACCTACAGCGACCAGCGCGGACATCCACGCCTGCGGATGCGGCACGCTCCGTTCGAGGTGACACCGACCCAACGGGATCGGTGGCTGAAGCACATGTCGGCTGCCATCGACAGCATCGACTTGAGCGCGATGGACGAGGAAATGATGCGCGGATACATGACACACGCGGCAAACTTCATGGTGAACACTCCCGACACATAGGGTTGGTGCTCGTGACCGCCTCAACGGAGACTGCCGAGCACGCCGCGACCGGATCGACGACGGAAGACGTTGCATGGTGGCGCCATGCGGTGATCTACCAGATATATCCGCGTTCGTGGGCTGACTCGAATGCCGATGGCATAGGCGACCTGCCCGGCATCAACGCGCGCCTTCCCTACCTTCGCGATTTGGGGGTGGACGCGATCTGGATCAGCCCGTTCTATGTCTCACCCATGGCCGATGCCGGGTACGACGTGGCCGACTACCGGCAAATTGATCCACTCTTTGGATCGCTGGAGGACGCGGATACGCTGATTGCAACGGCACACGACCTCGGCATCCGCGTCATCGTGGACCTCGTCCCCAACCACACGTCGGATGAGCATGAGTGGTTCCAGGCCGCGTTGGCTGCTGAGCCGGGGTCGCCGGAGCGCGAGCGCTACATGTTCCGCGACGGCCAGGGTGAGAATGGCGAGCAGCCGCCGAACAACTGGGAGGCTGTCTTCGGCGGTCCGGCGTGGGAGCGGATCACCGAGTCCGACGGCAGCCCGGGCCAGTGGTATCTGCACCTGTTCGACATCAAGCAGCCCGATCTGAACTGGCAGAACCCCGAAGTCCGCGAAATGTTCCACGACGTTTTGAGGTTTTGGCTGGATCGGGGAGTTGATGGCTTCAGAGTCGATGTTGCGCATGGCTTGGTCAAGACCGAGGGCCTACCTGACTTCACCGTGGCCGAGGACGCTGTGGCATTTCAGGCCGACGAGAACGTCGACAACCCGATGTGGGACCGCGACGGTGTGCACGAGATCTATCAGGGCTGGCGCTCAGTGCTCAATGAGTACAACCCCGAGGGCGACTCCGAGCAGGACCGCATCTTGGTGGCTGAGGCGTGGGTGCAGCCGATCTCCCGAGCCGCGCTCTACACCCGGCCCGATGAGATGCACCAGGCGTTCAACTTCGCGTTCTTGGAGTGCAAGTGGGCGGCCTCTGACCTGCGCACGGTGATCTCGACCTCACTCACCGTGGCCCACGACGTCGGAGCGCCCAGCACGTGGGTGCTGTCCAATCACGACGTCGTGCGACACGCCTCGCGCTATGGCTTGACACAGGGCGAGAAGCGCCCCAACGGCATCGCTGTCACCGATCCTCAGCCCAACGAAATGCTCGGTCTGCGCCGGGCTCGTGCTGCTTCCATGCTGATGTTGTCGCTGCCGGGCTCGGCGTATGTTTACCAGGGCGAGGAGCTCGGACTGCCTGAGCACACGGCGATCCCCGACGCTGAGCGTCAGGACCCGACCTGGGAGCGCAGTGATCATACCGTTCCGGGGCGCGACGGTTGCCGGATCCCGATGCCCTGGGAGGCCGGGAGTACTGCCTACGGCTTTAGCGAGGGGGCCCGCACCTGGTTGCCCCAGCCAGAGATCTACGGTGCACTCGCGGTAGACCGCCAAGAGGGAGTCTTTGGATCGACGTTGGAGTTGTATCGCACGGTTATTCGGCTGCGCCGCGAGCACGATTTGGGTGTTGGGTCGTTGGAGTGGTTGGACGCATACGACGATGACGTCATCGCGTTCACCAACACCGGTCCAGACGGTGCCGTCATCACGGTGCTGACGAATATCGGCGTGGCCCCCGTGCCGTTGCCTGATGACGCCGAGGTGCTGCTCGTGTCGCACTCCCTCGTGGATAACTGCTTGCGCCGAGACAGCACGGTGTGGTTCCGCCAAACCTCCGACTGAGCGCGGTATTACCGTAGCCCCGTCCTACTTGAGCGCGGGGTTGTCAGAGTTCCAGCGAGCTCGGATCCATGGGTACATCCACGGCGTGCTGCTGCAGAGCTTGCAACGGCACGACCTGCAACACTGCTTCGTTGGTGGAGGCCAGCACAACCGGGGCAGCTGAGCCGTCGATATAGGCCTTGCCCCAGTTGGCCGCTGTCACACACCACCGGTCGCCGGGGTTGAGCCCAGCGAAGTTGTATTGCGGCCTAGGCGTGGACAGGTCATTGCCTATGGTGCGTTGGTGCTGCAGGAACTCCGCCGTGACGACGGCGCAGATCGTGTGACTGCCCAGATCTTCAGGGCCGGTGTTGCAGCACCCGTCGCGGAAGAATCCGGTGACGGGATCGAAGCCGCAGGGTTCCAGGTCACCGCCGAGGACATTGCGTTCTTTCACGAGACAAGCATGCCGCACCTACTGCGCTGGTGGGTCCTGCCCCAGCGCGTCGAGCTGGTCGGGCAGGTCACCCATGGTGATCAGCGGACTGAGGACCACCGGGAGGCAGGCGAGCGCCATGAGAACGACGCCGACCCACAGTGTCGCGATGATGCCGATCCAGGACCCCAAGATCCCGCCGGTCAAAGCGCCAAGCGGGATGGGACCCCACACCAAGAAGCGGATCGATGCATTCATCCGCCCGAGCAGCGGCTTCGGGCAGAGGCGTTGGCGAAAACTCACTTGCACCACGTTGTAGACAACGACTGCCCACGAGGTGACGAAGCCGCCGACGATCAGTGTGGGCACTGGTGCCAGGACACTGGCCAACGGCGTGCTGACGCTCGCGACCGGGATCAGGACAGCGGCGATCGGGATCGAACGCCCCTCCCCGACCAGGCGAGCCCACCGATGGGCGCTGACTGCGCCCAGCAGCCCGCCCACGGCGCCGACGGAGAAGATCAAGCCCAGCGTCGTCTCGGCAAGACTCAACGTGCGCAGGACGTAGAGGACAAACAAGGCGAACACGACGTTGCTCGCGAAGTTGCTGAGCCCGGTGCAGGCGGTAATGCGCACCAACAAGGGGTGCTTGAGAACGAAGGACATGCCCTCGGCGACCTCGTGGCGCATCGGACGGCGCTCGTCTCGAGGTGTCGGGACCTCGTGATGCTTCACGCGACTGACCAGCAGCGATGAAGCGGCCATGCATACCGATGTCACGGCGATCGCCAACGGCGACCCGATCGCACGGATGAGCCCGGCACCGGCTGCCGGGCCAACGACCCCGGCCACCTGTTGGCTGGCCGACAGTTTGCCGTTGCCATCGGCGATCTGATCGTTGTCGACGATTTCCGGCAGGTAGGACTGGTTGGCAACGTCGAAGAACACGGTGATGGCACCAGCGACAGTAGCCACGGCAAACACCTGCCACATCGCGAGCACGTCGAGGGCCCACGCCAGGGGCAACAGCAACAGCACGGCGGCGCGGCTGAGGTCGCCGATGATCAACACGCGCTTCTTGCTCCACCGGTCGACCCAGGCCCCGGCAGGCAGCGAGATCAGCAAGAAGGCGAGCATCTCCAGAGCGCCGAGCAGGCCCATTTCGAAGGGCGTGGCCTCGAGCAGTTGTACGGCCATGATCGGTATGGCGAGTCCAACCAGTTGCATGCCAAAGACGCTGACCGTGTCGCCGGCCCAGACATAGCGGAAATCACGATGCCTCCACAGCGACCGCCCTAAACTCCCCATAGCGGCTAGCCTCGGCTGTTCCCGCCTTGGTGTCCAACCGATATCAACGCCGGGCCGCGCCGTCGGCTTGCCACCGTCGAATCATGGAAGAGTCCTAGACAGTGAGACAACCCTTGCGACTGCCCAGAGCGTCTAAGTGAGTATGGAGGCGACAGTGACGAACGAGCGAACCTCGCCGGGGTTTCGAGAGTTCGTGTTGGGTCGCAGCGATGCTCTGTTTCGCACCGCCGCCCTGCTCACCCGCAATACCCACGACGCCCAGGACCTATTGCAAGACGCTCTAGCGCGCACCTGGAGGTCCTGGTCAAAGATCGAGGGAGCACCTGAGTCGTACTGTCGGTCCATTCTGGTGCGCCAGTACATCTCCTCGCGCCGCCGCCGATGGCACGGCGAGAAGGCCACCGAGAAACTCCCCGACGAGCCAGTGCATGACAGGTCTGGCCGCCCCTTGCCAGACCCCGGTGCCGCCGTGCCGGGATCGGTCGTGCTCGCCGACGCCATTGCCGCGCTGCCCCCGCGGCAACGAGCTGTGATCGTGCTGCGCTACTTCCACGACTACACCGAGGCCCAAACCGCTGAGGCGATGAACATCGCTGTTGGAACTGTGAAGTCCCAACACACCAAAGCGTTGGCTGCTCTTCGCATCAGCGAGCACCTCACCGATAGTGGCGACGGTGTTGCCGCAACAGAAGGGAGGGGGCAGCGTTGAGTTCATCGCCGAAGGACCTACGTCTCGCCCTCAGCGAGATGGCCGATCAGTATGAGGCGCCAGACCCTCACGTTGTGTTGGCCGGAGCTGAGGCTCAAGCGGGCGCGCTGGGCCGCCGACGGAAGCTGTCCCGGTGGGCTGTCGTGGCTGCCGCCGCCGCCGTCATCGGTGGCGCAGGCATGGTGCTCACCGGCGGCGACGACACTGC
>JBATUU010000173.1:0-5035 GCA_049671385.1 Ornithinimicrobium sp.
GTCAACAGCTACTACCTGGCCCGCCAGCTTGACGATGACCCGGACCTCGACGTCGAGCTGTTCTGGGCCAATCAGGGCAGCGGCGACAACGGCGTGCACGTCAACATCTCCGGTGCCGGCGTCACCGCCAACGCCGATGACCCCGACCTGGCCCAGCAGCTCCTGGAGTGGTTGGCGACCGATGGTCAACAGGAGTTCGTCGGCGACAACTTCGAGTTCCCAGTCAACACCGATGTGGACCCAGTGCCGCTGATCGCGGACTTCGGAGAGTTCCGGGCCCAAGATGTCGACGCTGTGGCCTACGGAGAGCTCAACGGAGCAGCTATCGAACTGATGGCGCGAGCGGGGTATGAGTGAGTAGCCCGTCCACCTCCGGCGCGCAGCCGCAGCCCTCATCATCAGAACCTGTGGCACCACCGTCTCAGGTGACCGAAGATGCGCACAGGCACGAGTTGGGCCCAGTGCGCGCTCGAGGATCGGGCGATGCCAGCCAGGGCCGCAAGCCATGGCAACTGGTAGTGCTGGGTCTGGCTCTGTTCACCACCGTCCCCGTGCTGCTCGTCGTTGGATCGCTGCTGACTCCGGACCGCGACGTGTGGGCCTTCCTGATCGACTTCGGCCTGGGCTCGATGGTGCTGACCACGATCGCCCTCGTCGTGGTGGTCGTCACCGGCAGCACGATGCTCGGTGCCGCACTGGCCTGGCTCGTCGGCCGGCATCGCTTCCCCGGACAACGCTGGTTCTCCTGGCTGTTGGTGCTGCCACTCGCTGTGCCCGCCTACGTCATGGGCTTTGTGTACATCGGGTTGCTCGACCATCCGGGGCCGCTGCAGTCAGGACTGCGCTCCGTGTTCGGCCCAGACGTGTGGTTTCCGGAGATCCGCTCCTTCGGCGCGTGCGCGCTGGTGCTGATCATCGCGCTCTACCCCTACCCCTACATTCTGGCCCGGGCCGCGCTGCGCGAGCAGTCCGCCACCACATATGACGCAGCCCGCGCACTCGGCGCAGGTCCGCTCAGCGCCGCGCGGCTCGTTGTCCTGCCGCTTGCCCGACCGTCGCTGGCCGCAGGCGGCTTGCTGGTGGCCATGGAAACGCTCACCGACTTCGCCACGGTGCAGTACTTCGGCGTCCAGACGGTCTCCGTCGGCATTCACCAGGTATGGGTCGGCATGTACAACCGCGCCGCCGCCGCCGAGCTCGCCGGAGTCGTGCTGATGTTCGCCGTGCTGGTGCTGGCCTTCGAGCGGATCGGCCGGGGCAACGCAAAGTTCCACCAACAAGGTGGTGGTGGGCATTCGCTGGAGCAGGTGTATCTCAGCGGCCGGCGCGCCAGGCTCGCCACGGCGACGTGCTTGGTGGTGATCGGGGTGACCTTTGTCGTGCCGGTGGCGCAGTTGCTGATCTGGACGGGGCCGATCGTGGGCACCGAAGGGCTCGATGCACGCTACCTGGAGTATGTCGGCAACTCGGCGATGATCGCCGCGGTCGTCGCGGCATCGTGCGTTGTCGTAGGCATCGTGCTGGCCAGCGCGACCCGGCTGGGCGGTGGCAAGTGGACGGGGTGGATGGCCAAGTCGGCGACCGTGGGGTACGCCGTGCCCGGTCCAGTCGTCGCCATTGGCGTGCTCATCGTGTTCGCCGCTGCAGATTCCGTGCTCGACGCGCTGGGCGCCGAATGGGGTGGGGCGCTGGTGACTGGGAGCATTGTGGGCCTGCTCTACGCCTATGTCATCCGCTTCCTCGCCTTGGCGTGGAGCAGTTTGGACGCGGGTTTGGAGAAGGTCTCACCGTCGCTGACCGCTGCGGCCCTGGTGCTGGGCACCAAGCCGCTGAGCGTGATGCGCCGAGTTCACGTGCCGCTGCTGCGCCCGGGAGTCGGGGTGGCCCTCGTGCTCGTGGCCGTCGACACGCTCAAAGAGCTGCCGATCATGCTGCTGCTGCGGCCGTTCGGCTTCGAGACACTCGCGGTATGGGTGTTCCAGCTGGCTGCCGAGTCACGGTGGGATGTGGCCGGGCTGCCTGCCCTGACGATCATCGCGATAGCCCTGGTGCCGATCTTGTTGGTGTTCCGGCATACCCTTGCAGTTCCAGACCCGACACCATCGACCGACAGCGAAAGAGCAGCAGTCTGATGACCACCGGCGCCCCCTTGATGGCCGCAAGCCCGGCTTCCCTCCTGCCCCGAGGTGAAGTTGTCTTGCAGTGCGCCGGCGTGACCAAGCGTTTTGGCGCGACCACGGCGGTCAATGACGTGAGCTTTGAGCTCAAGCGCGGTGAAGCCTTGGCCGTGGTGGGGCCGAGCGGCTGCGGGAAATCCACGCTGTTGCGCATGATGGCAGGGCTGACCAGCATCGACGCGGGGATGATCGCTGTTGCAGGACGTGAGGTGGCCGGGGACACCACTTTTGTGCCGGCTGAGAAGCGCGGCGTGGGCATCGTCTTCCAGGATCTCGCGCTCTTCCCGCACTTGAGTGTCGCGGACAACATCGCCTTCGGTCTCAAGCGCTCGCCGATCGGCGACGCCTGGGGCCAGCGTGGTCACCGCGGATCGGCGGGTCCGCGCCGTCAGCGGCGTCCGCGAGGTCAGCGGCTCGATGAGGCGACTCACGCCAGAGTCAGCGACATGCTGGAGTTGGTGGGTCTGACTCGGTTTGGCGACCGATTCCCGCATCAGCTCTCCGGCGGTGAACAGCAGCGGGTGGCGATTGCGCGAGCGCTGGCTTTGAACCCCGAGGTCGTGCTCCTCGACGAACCGTTCAGCCAGTTGGACCGAGGCTTGGCCGCCCGGGTACGCGACGAAGCCATTCAGGCCTTGCGCTCAGCGGGTGCGAGTGTCGTGCTGGTCACCCACGACCAAGAGGAGGCCCTGGCGGTCGGTGACCGCGTGGCGGTTCTGCAAGCCGGCCGACTCGTGCAACTGGCCGAGCCAGAGGAGGTCTTCCACCATCCGTGCAACCGTTTCGTCTCGACTTTTCTGGGAGAGGCTGACTTCGTCGCTGGTGTCCGTCGCGGATCCACCGCCAGCACGGCGCTTGGCGATCTGCCGGTGGTTGCCGGACCCGATGGGGATGTCGAGGTGATGACCCGCCCGCACGACCTCACCGTTCTCCCCCTCTCCGCGCAGGACAGCGCCGAACGCATTGCAGGGGAAGCTGCCGGAGTCGACGCCGGTGACAGTCCCGGTGGCGTGGGAGTCGTTCGGCGCGTGGAGTTTCGCGGAGGCGACGTCTTGCACCATGTGTTGTTGGAGTCGGGGCCGATCGTGCGAGCTCTGACCTCGCATACCCGCAAGATTGCAGTAGGCGAGAAGGTGCTGGTGCCGACGCCCGTGGACCACCCGCTGACCGCGTTCGATGTCGCCTGTCCTACGCACAAAGCGACACCGTCGGGTGCAGCCCCCTAAAGGAACTCAGTGTGAACCATCTCGCGCGCCGGGCGGCTGGCGACCAGCCGGTCAAGCACGCGCCCCAGGACGAGGGCGGTCCCACGCTGTCCACGGACGGCACCCAATGGGACGGCGTGGTCCTCGACATCGCGTCGACCGGCATTGCGGCAGCACCGCACGATGGGCCGGTCATCTACTCAGCGCTTGTCGCTCAGCCGGGCGTGCGTCGAGGACCCCGGCAGCAGTGGTACCGCAGCCGCATCGGCTGGATTGCTCAGCAGCGTGGGATGACTGTGGTGGAGACGCGACAGCCCTTATCGGCACTGCCCGACGGACGCTTTCGACCCAGCGGAAAGTGGGCGAACTTCACCATCCAGCGCTGCGCCGCCACCAGCGCGCCCACTCGAAGGATCGGCGACGTTGCCGCAGACGACAGCGCTGCCTCGGCACCTCATGCTCCTCCCAGTGCCCCACCTGGAGGCGGGCAACCCGAGGTACCCGCTGACGTCGACTATCTGCCGCTGGCGCTGCGCCAAGGGCTCAGCGCTGTCGCTACCAACCCCACGTGGTTTGAGGCGCAAGCAGTGGAGTTCACCAGGCCTGATGGTTCGAGTTATCACTCCGTGGGGGTCATCAAAATTAATGACGTGGAAGCGGTCTCGTTGCTCGCGAGTCGACAAAGCGGCAGTAGGACGTGGCAGGCCGAGCAGGTCTGGTTCACATACAACAGGTCCGACGACGTTGCAGTTCCCCAATAGTGCACAACGAGCCCACGTACTACGAGATTCTGCAGATCCGCGAGGACGCCTCTCCCGCGATCATCAAGGCCGCCTACCGCGAGTTGATGAGATCGGTGCACCCGGACGTCAACGGGCACGCGCCGACCCCCGCCGCTGTCGTCAACGAGGCTCGGGATGTCCTGTCCGATCCTGAGCGTCGGCGACAGTACGACGCCGAGCTCTGGGCCGCGCGCAGTCACCGTCAGCATGAGTCGTCGCCGCAGGGCCCGGACTCACAGGGAGCGGGAGAGGGGGCCGGGGTCAATGACCCGCAGGCGTGGGGACAGGAGGTTCCCTGGACATCCGAAGAGCCGCCGACTCGCTCTGGCTGGAGTGATCCGCCGGGCGCGGGGCAATGGGGCTATGTGGCCGACTACGAGATTCAGCCCGATCACACCACTCCTGGTCAGGACGACCACGCTGATGAGTCATATGACGTAGACCGTGACCCTGATGATGGCTCGGCTTATCACTTCGGGACACCTCGGTCCTGGCGGGGACGCACGGCTGCCAGCCGGATGCCATGGCTGCGGCAGTGGCCGATCGCCGTCTGGTCGGCCCTCTGGGTCGGCGCGCAGGCGGTCGCCGACGCGCTCGCCGAGCGCCCGTGGACTGGGCTGCTGTCCGCGGCCATTTTGGTGATCGCGGGTTGGTGGGCTGCCCGCACGCGAAGTCGGGGCGGACCCATCACCACGCGCTACGTCCTGTGGCTCGTGGTCGGTGTGGCGTTGACTGCGGTGACCTACGCGACCTCACTGCCATCGGCAGTGCTGTTTGTGCTCTTCTACGTGTCGTGGATCGTCGCCACCGAGTACGCGCACCGACTCCGGAGGGGATAGCGATCACCGGCCTTCGATGACTCTGCCGTGCC
>JBATUU010000174.1:0-2095 GCA_049671385.1 Ornithinimicrobium sp.
GTTCGCGCCGACCGGGGCGAGCATGACGGCGCCGAGCCCGAGGGTGCCGAGCCCGAGGGTGCCGACGAGAGTGTTGACGAGACGGAGATCGAGGTAGACGCCGTCGAGGGTGGCCAGATCAGCGAGGACCCGTCGGCGGTCCCGGGTCAGCACGACATGCCGCATGCAGCGCTACCGCTGGAGGATCTTCCGTATGACCCGGAGACGATGGGTCTACCCCCTGCGGCCGGACACGCTGCGCAGCCGGCGGCGGACGGTGACGATGCTGAGCAGGTCGACACCGACACGGAGTCCGACGACGACTACGAGGCGGCGGATGACCTGGCCGTCGAGGACGACGATAACCGCGAGGCAACTCTCGCCGACTTCTTCGGTTCAGATGAAGACGACGAAGACGATGATGACGAAGAAATCGATGAGTCAGACACTGCTGCCGAGGGGCTCGAGGATGAAGCCCTACGTGACGAGGCGGGTGACGGTGAGGTCGCAGACATCGAGAACATGAAACCGGACCGGTCGGAGCCCCGCGCGGCCCCGGCTGGTCGCAAGGGCCGCACCAGCGTGCCGAGTTGGGACGACATCATGTTTGGGGCCAAGGACCGGGGCCGTTGATCGTGAGCCACTGATGGCTTATGTCCTGTTGTTGACCTCACGCCGCGCTGTAGCAGGTCAACGTGTCAACAACAGGGCCCTTTGCGCGAGACCTGGAGGTGGATCGTGCGTTGGGTCGCCAATGGGTGTGGCCGTGGCGCCTAGGTAGTGCTCGCGGCGCGAGAGGCGTCGTGGCGCACGACCAGGGAACGACCTCGTGCACCGCGCAACACCCATACCAACCAGGCGAACAGCACCGCTGCAATCACCCACATACCGAGGCTGGCAATGCTGGGCAGCGAGATCGCCAGCGCGCCGCCCAGGGTCCACGACAGTTGGATCAGCGTTTCGGATCGTCCGAACACGCTGGTCCGGCGGTCTTCACTGACGTACTCCTGAATCGTGGCGTCCAAGGCCAGTTTGCCGAATTGCTGACACAAGCCGACCGTGAAACTCAGGATGATGACAGTCGTCAGGCCAAAGTTGAAGGCGGCGAGCGCCGCCACCGCGACATCGATCAGCAGCATCCACTTGACCAGCGTCACGGGATGCAGGTTGCGCACCGAGGTTCCCAGTGCGGTGCCTGCCGCACTGCCACAGCCCGCAGCGGCCACCACCGCGCCGAGCAACAACGTGTAGTTGTAGTCCCAACCTTGCGGCGGGTTGTTGCGGAACAGGAACGCCAAGAAGATCGTCAGGAAGCCAGAGACGACCCTGAGGCCGACGTTGGCCCGCAGCGCGGTCACCACGGCCGAGGGCACCCCCCAGGATCCTCGGCGAGATGCAAAGTCACGGATCGGCACTTCGCGCTCCCCCTTGGCCGAGTCCACCTCAGGGGGCAGCAAGATGGCCAGCACGGTAGCGACGGCGAAGACGACAAAAGCCAACCGAAGGGCCCAGGAGGCCCCCATCGTCGCCACTGCGATCGCGATCGGCGCAGCCACCGCCGCACCGACGACCCCAGCCATCGACATCCGCCCGTTCGCGGAGACCAAGGTCATCGACTCCGGCAGCAGTCGGGGCGTCGCGGCAGCACGCGAGACGTTGTATGCCTTGGAGGCCACGAGGATGCCGAGCGCTGCCGGGAACTGCCACCACAACGAGCCGTCGAGAGAGGACGCGAGCGCCCAACACAGGAAAGCGCGCAGGGCCAACATCGAGCCGATTGCCCAACGGCGGCCGTGCCGGAATCGGTCCAAAAAGGGCCCGACCAGGGGCGCCAGAATGCTGAACGGCAGCAACGTGAGCAGCAAGAAGAGCGCTACCTGGCCCCGGGCCTCCCCCGTAGGCACCTGGAAGAACAAGGATCCGGCGAGCGACACGGCGACGATGGTGTCCCCAGCGTTGTGCAACCCGTGAATCTCGATCAGCCGGGATAAACCCGTCTTACCGGCACCATGGGCCTGGGTGGCCCGGCGGGTTGTCCTGAAGGTGGCCCTGCCCGCCGCACTGGTGCCGTGACCAACGGCTCGCGCTCCCTTCCCCAGTCCACCGCCGACACTGG
>JBATUU010000175.1:0-2542 GCA_049671385.1 Ornithinimicrobium sp.
GGCCAGACCAGCCAACATCTGCATACCGACTTCGGGGTGCTCGGAGATAAAACTGCGCAGGTCCTTGTTGTGCAAGGCGATGAGGTCGGTGTCGTTGACCGCGGTGGCGCTGGTCAACCGTGGGCCGGGGTCGAACAAACTCAACTCACCGAACATCTCGCCGGGGCCGAGGACTGCGATCAGGCTCTCCCGGCCATCGGAGGAGGAGCGCCCCAACTTCACCTTGCCGCGGGTGATCACATACAACGAGTCCCCGCGATCGCCTTCGTGAAAGATCTCTTCACCCTTGAGACATTCGCTGGCAGCCATCGACTCGATCAGTCGGTCCGCACTGTCTTGGTCCAACGCAGCAAAGAGCGGGGCTCGAGTCACGACTGGGGTGTCCACGCTTTGTATCTTGCCACTATTGGGACTGATGCGGCAGGGGTGAATCCGTGAGCCGTAGGCTGGCAAAGTGAAATCGCCGCAGACCACGACGCAGCAAGGGCCCGGTTCGGCTCGGGGGCCACAGCCACCACCCGAGAGCGACTTGGCTCGCACCAGACGGGCCCGCAAGATGTATCGGCTCCTATCGCAGCACTACCCCGACGCGCAGTGCGAACTGGACTTTCGTAATCCCTTCGAATTGTTGGTTGCGACCGTGCTTTCAGCGCAGACCACCGACGTGCGGGTCAACTCGGTCACGCCTGAGTTGTTTCGGCGCTATCCCGATGCCCTCGCGCTGGCAGCAGCCGAGCGAGAGGTGATTGAAGAGATCATCAAGCCCACAGGCTTCTTTCGAGCCAAGACCAATTCGATTCTCAAACTTGCCGACGCCCTCGTGCAGCAATACAACGGCGCCGTTCCCGGGCGTCTGGCCGATCTGATCACGTTGCCGGGGGTCGGCCGCAAGACGGCCAATGTTGTCCTGGGCAATGCGTTCGATGTGCCGGGTATCACTGTCGATACCCACTTTGGTCGACTGGTCCGACGATTTGGGTGGACCGACCTGGAGGATCCGGTCAAGGTCGAGCACGCGGTCGGCGCACTGGTGCCTTCGAAGGAGTGGACCCAACTATCACACGTGCTCATCTTCCATGGCCGGCGCACCTGTCACGCCCGGACGCCAGCATGCGGCGCCTGCCCGGTGGCCCGGTTGTGTCCCTCATACGGCATCGGTGAGACCGAGCCTGCTCGTGCAGCAGCCCTGCTCAAAACTGGTCCGCCGCGGTGACGGAGGCCGTGTCGTCTGCAATGCCGCCAGCACCGGTGCCTGAGTGGTTGGCGCAGCTCGCGAACGACCTGCAAGGGGCGCCGCCGGCCGCCTTCAGCCGCTTTCTGCCACCGGCAGGGGGAGGACGTAAAGCCTCAGCAGTGTTGATCCTGATCGCACCCCCGGTTGCCACTACAAGCGGGCATGACGCACCTTCGGGATGGGGGCCGCGGGAGGCTGCCGCGATAGACGCCTTGTACGCCCTGCCAGAACGTCAAGTCAGCGAGACCGTGGTGCTCACCCAGCGCGCTGCTTCGATGCGCTCACACGCTGGTCAAGTCTCTTTCCCGGGCGGAGGCAAAGAAGCGGGGGATGACGACGAGATTGCCACCGCCCTGCGGGAGGCGGAGGAAGAGATCGGACTCGAGGCGACGGAGGTCAGCGTGCTAATGAGCCTGCCTGCATTGCACATCGCGGTCAGCGGCTATGACGTCACCCCAGTCCTGGCCTGGTGGCACCGCCCAAGTCGGATCTACCCGAGGCAGCCCGCAGAAGTTGAACGAGTGCTGCGGGTGCCGATCGCTGACCTGATTGATCCGAAGAGAAGGTTCCAAGTGCGCCACCCGAGTGGGTACACCGGCCCGGCGTTCGACGTACAGGACAGCACGGTGTGGGGCTTCACCGCCGGTGTCCTGGATCGGCTTCTGGACGCGGCTCGCCTGACGCAGCCGTGGGACCGCACCCGTATGCGCGACATCGGCTGAGGCCGACTGCTGGGAGTCGCGAGCGACGAGGGAGCGCTATGTGTACAGGTCAGGTGAGCGGCGAGCGAGGGCTGGGCAGGCTACGCGGAGGCTTTCACAGCGGCCACGGTTTGCTGGGCATTGTCGATCGCCTTCTGAGGCTTGCCCTTGACTTTGCCGATCTGCCCCTTGCCGATCAACGCCAAGATCCCGGCGATCACAAAGAGCACAGCGGCCACGATCAGCAACCCGGCCCATACGGGCAACCAGATCGCGATGACCCACGCCAAGCCGAGCAGGAGGAGGCCGAAGCCATAGGCCCCCATCACCCCCGCGCCCGCAAACATTCCGGCACCCTTGCCGGCGTGCGTGACGTCGTTCTTGATTTCTACCTTGGCGAGCTCGACCTCGCTTCGCATGATCGAAGAAAGATCGGCTGTTGCGTCCGCGACGAGTTGGCCAATGGTCCGCTCGTCGTCGCGAGTGGATTCCGTGCTAGTTGACATGCCCAGAACTGTACCCCCGCCGGTACCTACCCGCAGAGCGACCCGGCCGTACCTGCCAGCGACGGTGCCAAAGTATTGGCGCCCACCCGGCACCCCCTGTT
>JBATUU010000176.1:0-2956 GCA_049671385.1 Ornithinimicrobium sp.
CTACTCCTGTGAATCAGAGGGTCGGGTTCGGGCAATGGTCATAGTTCACACCATGGACGGTGCTCAGACGATGTTGAGCTCGAGACGGCGCCCTGCCGCTGGAAGCAACCTTTGTGCAGCAGGCCAAGGAAGCTCCACGATCCGGGTGAAAGCGACATGTCCCCGGGGCTCTTGGCCTGCCACTATCAGCGAGTGGTCCAGTCCATCGAAGTCACGCCCGAGGAGTTGTCAACCGGGTCGAGCTCAGCCGCCGCTCTGGACGCCTCAGCCGCCGCCACACGCGCCGGAGTCAGGCTGGAGAGCATCACCGACTTTGAGCAACTGCGGTCGGTGTCAGCCCTGTTGGAGTCGGTCTGGGGGCGCAGCGACGAAGGTGTGCCGATCAACTCCGACGTGTTGCGCGGCATCGTGCATGCGGGCGGATGCGTCACGTGTGCCTACTCCCGCGACGAGGAACTGGTGGGAGCCGCGGCCCTCATGCCTTCGGTTCCTTCGGTGGCGTCCTACTCACTGATTGCAGCAGCACGCGCCGGCGGTAGCGACCAGGGCATCGGCTACGCGGTCAAAATGAACCAACGAAGCTGGGCCCTGCAGCATGGCTTCACCAGCATGACCTGGACCTTCGACCCGCTCGTGAGTCGCAACGCCAGATTCAATCTGGTGAAGCTGGGGGCACAGGCCGAGGTGTACGAAGTGGCGTTCTATGGTCAACCCAGCGACGACATCAGCGGATCCGATGAGGCGGATCGGTTGGTGGCCCGCTGGGTGCTCGGATCCGCTCGTGCCTTGGCCGCATCGGCTCTCGTGGCGGATGGCCCAGGTGCCGATTCTGAGCACGGTCCACCGCCGCAGGCCACCTTGTCGCAGGCCGGCCCGGACGATAACGCGATGCTGGCGCGGCTGGATGAGGACGTGTGGTGTCGGGTGCCCCAGGACATCATCTCGCTACGTCGCTCGGATCCCGAGCACGCGTCGAGTTGGCGGGCAATGGTCCGGACCGTGTTCACCGAGGCGTTTGCCGACGGCCTCTACGCGACGTCGATATCGCGGGACGGCTGGTACCGCCTGACGCCGAAGGACGACCGTTGAAGGTCGAGCGCCTTGAGTTGAGCCACCTGAAGATCCCGCTGGTCACGCCGTTCCGCACCTCGTTCGGTACATCGCACCACAAGGACACCTTCCTGCTGCACCTCACGACAGACAACAGCGAAGGGTGGGCCGAGTGCGGCGCCGAAGCAGAGCCCTTCTACAGCGCGGAGTTCTTGGCCGGCGCCGAGATGGTGATCCGAGATCACCTGCTTCCGCGCATTCTTGGGCTAGGAAACGACCTGAGCGCCGAGCAGGTGTCCCCCGCACTGAGTCCGGTGACGGGTCACCCGATGGCCAAGCACGTGCTCGAGACAGCGATCTTGGACGCCCAACTGAGTGAGCGGGGTGTGTCTTTCGGTCACTACCTGGGGGCTGTTCGAGAACGTGTGCCCGCCGGAGTATCGGTGGGGATCATGGACTCGATCCCGGAGCTGCTCGAGGCAGTCGGCGGCTACCTCGCGCAGGGTTACCTCCGGATCAAGCTGAAGATCGAGCCTGGGTGGGACGTTGAGCCGGTGCGCCACGTGCGGGAGGTCTACGGTGGCGAGCTTTTGCTTCAGGTCGACGCGAATGCGGCATACACGCTGGCCGACGCACGTCACCTCGCCACGCTGGATACCTTCGATCTGCTGATGATCGAGCAGCCACTACCCGCAGACGATCTACTCGGTCACGCATCCCTGGCCCGGCAAATCCAGACTCCGGTATGTCTGGATGAGTCGATCACCTCCGCGCGGGACGCGGCCAGCGCCATCTCGCTGGGCGCCTGCAGCATCGTCAACATCAAGGCCTCGCGCGTCGGCGGCTACCTGGAGGCTCGACGCATCCACGATGTTGCCGCCGCCCACGGCGTGCCGGTGTGGTGTGGCGGCATGCTGGAGACGGGTGTCGGTCGAGCACCCAACCTAGCCCTGGCGGCGCTGCCCAATTTCGTCCTGATCGGTGACACGTCGGCTTCCAGCCGCTACTTCGTGCAAGACCTCACCGCACCGTTCGTGCTCGACGACGGGCACATAGCGGTCCCCGATGGCCCGGGTATCGGTGTCCCAGTCCTCCCCGATGTGGTTCAAGAGTTCACCACCTCGAGGGTCGAGATGCCGGTTGAGCCTCAATGATCGACGGCCATAACGACCTCCCCTGGGCCATGCGCCAGCTTTACGACGGTGATCTGGATCGGGCGAACCTCGCGCAGTCGATGCCTCAGCTGCATACCGACATCCCACGCTTGCGTGCCGGTGGGGTGAGCGGACAGTTCTGGTCAGTATTCGTGCCCGCCGAGATGAGCGGTGGCGCTGCAGTTTCGGCAACCCTGGAACAGATCGATTTCGTCTATCGGATGCTGGCCCGGTATCCGGACGTGTTTGCCCTCGCGCGCACGGCTGAGGACGTCGAGCGTGCCCAGGCCGAGGGTCGCATCGCTTCGCTGTTAGGGATGGAAGGCGGGCATTGCATCGACAACTCACTCGGCGTGCTCCGGATGATGCACGCCCTGGGGGTTCGCTACCTCACGCTTGCCCACAACCGCAACGTCGAGTGGGTCGACTCGGCCACTGACCGTCCGCTGTTGGGGGGCTTGAGCCGGTTCGGCGAGGACGTCGTCGCCGAGATGAACCGGCTCGGCATGCTAGTCGATCTCTCGCACGTGTCTGCGGACGCGATGCGCCATACGCTGCGGGTCTGCGCGGCGCCGGTGGTCTTCAGTCATTCTGGCGCGCGGGCCATCGCCGACGTGCCTCGCAACGTCCCCGACGACGTCCTGGAGTCCTTGAGCCGCAACGACGGGGTATGCATGGTGCCCTTCGTGCCCGAGTTGATCAGCGAAGCAGTCGCTCGCCGCCATGAGGACGGGACCTCACGGTCCGGCGTG
>JBATUU010000177.1:0-4477 GCA_049671385.1 Ornithinimicrobium sp.
CTTCCAGGCCTCATCGACCTCTTCGTTGCTGTACTTACCGAAGTTCTGGCCTTCTCCGGTCGAGTAGATCGACTGTCCTGACGCGATCTGCCCGGAGCCAGCCCAAGCAAACAGCGCCACGTCGTAGTCACCGACATCCAGCGGACCACCGGCGTCGAAGAACTTGCCGTCGCCCTCGTCCATGATGTTGAAGCCAGCCTGGTCACAACTTGCCTTGATTTCGGCCACTTCGTTGGTCCGCCGCTGGTTCGGTGCGGAGTAACCGATCCGAACGTCCACCGGGGTGGACAAGCCAGACTCCTCCAACTTGGCCGTGGCGCCCTCGATGTCCACCTCGTCGTAACGACCGTCGTAGGCCTCGGACAGCACTGAGTCATAGTTGTCCTGGAACGGGAAGACCTCACGCAGATCCATCCGAGTGCCCTCGGGGTCAACCGGCTTGATCAGGTTGTCGACGATCTGCTGGCGTGGCACACACATGGCGAACGCCTCACGAGCAGCCAAACCACCCTCGGCCTCGGAGAAGGGGCTGGAGTCGATGAAGTTGAAGTCCAGGTGTTCCCAGGTCAACGTCGGGCCGGTGATCAGCTCAAAGCCGTCACCCATGCCCTCGATAGCCTGAACCGTGTCGACGTCGGGCTGCGGCTCGACGATGTTGATGTCGCCGTTCTGCAGCGCTTGCACCATGGCCTCGGGAGCAGTGAACCGGAAGGTCAAGTTCTTGGTGGCCGGTGGCGGGCCCCAATAACTCTCGTTCGGCACCAGAGTCAAAGACTCCGGGCTGTTCCACGTCGCGCCGTCGAGGGTGTACGGACCCGAGGAGGGAGTCAGCGACGCATCGGGCAGCGTTCCGCCGGAGGCGTTCCAGCCGGTGTTGTAGAACTCCGCAACGGGCTCCATGCCCTCAGCATCCATGTCCAAGATCTGCTGTGCCATGTCGGCTGGCTCGAGGCCCGCTTCCTGAGCCACGATGTGTGCTGGCAGCGGAGCACTGATCACGATTTCCCAGTCCGGATACGGGTCTGGATAGCTCACCGGGAAGGTTTTGCTGTCCACCTCGGTTTCCAACCCGTCCGGCAACTGCTCGCCCAGGCTCGTGCTGATCGCGTCGAAGGGACCAGCGTCTTCCCCGTCTCCAAAGAGCGAGGTGGGGTTCGAAGCCGCCCACTGCAGCAGGAAGTCGTTCGAGGTGATCGGCGTGCCGTCCGACCAGGCAGCGTCGTCAGCGATGGTGTATTCCACCGTCAGTGGGTCATCGCCCGTCTTTTCGTAGGTGCCGAAAGTCTCGTCGGGAACGATCGACCCGTCCGTGCCGAAGTACCAGAACGCACCCTGCGTCTGGGAGTTGAGGACGGAGTTGTATGTCGAGTTAGTGGCCGACGTCTGGTCGTTCCAGCTGTCCCACTCCTGCTCGCCAAGTGAGTAGGTGACCTGATCGTCCTTGGTCTCAACGTCACCCAGGTCTGGCTTCTCTACGACATCTTCGCCTGAGGATTCCGACTCTTCGGAGCCGCTGTCGCTCTCGCTGCCACCGCCGCCCTCCTCGTCGCTATCCCCGCCGGACGTGCATGCGCTGAGGGTGAGGGCTCCAGCGGCCACGATGGCCATCGTTGTGCGTCTGATCTTCAAAAGTTCCTCCTGAGTGAATAGACACATGCTCAGGCGGCGGTCGATCCCGGAGATCGCCCACCGACAACCCTGCTCATGCGACCAGCGTCCACGACCAACGTATGCAGAGTGCCATGTTTGCGCTACTGCCGCACCCCAAGTTGACCGAAACGTTATCGACCGTTCTGAAGTGGACGCAACGTCAACCGCTGTCTGTGGCACCACCTCTGGCCGTGGCACGAAGATGCTGCTCAGAGCACCGATTCGATAGGGTCAACAACCGCTCGCAGAACATCAGGGGATTTTGAAAGACTTCGCTCGGCACGAATCGCACGCGTGAAGCCCACAACCGCGTCATTGGACGCGCCAACCTGGGCATCGCCACGTACGCGGACCACGATTTGTGAGCCACCACCTGGCCTGGAGATCGGCCCCAAGACCTCTAAAGTCTCGTATTCGTCGGGATCTGCACGTCGAGCTCGATCGGCCACCCGTTTTAGCGCGTCGTCGTCACCGACAAACGAAACGACGCGGCGCAGCGGCGGCAAGCCCAGTTCCCGTCGTTCTGCGAGCTCTCGCTGTGCTAGGTAGTCGGGGTCCCACCGCACCAGAGCCTCCACCGGTCGCACACCCCCATGGGCCGGGACCCCCACGATCACAACCTGGCCACCTGAACGCTTGGCTTCAGTCAGAGCAGCTGCACCCGCCCATCGCCGTAGCGCCTCCATGGGAGCATCCAGCCCGGCGCGGTCAACCAGGGCCCAACCGTCCATCAGCACGGTCGCGGCATACCCCCCATCTGCCCGCGGCTCGGCCCCTGGCGTGGCAACGATGATCGCTGGCTCGGCCGGGACGGTGGACAGCACCTGGCCCGCCCTCGAGGAACGCACCTCGACGCCAGGAAAGGCCCGACCGATCTCGTAGGCGGTGCGCTCTTCGCCGACGACCGCGCTTCGTCGCTGCGTCGAGCCGCACTCCGGGCAGGGGGCCTCACCGCTGGGTGTGCCACACCATGCACATCCCGGCGACGCTTGCGGGCCAGTCAGTTGCAAGGGACCCTGGCACCTCGCGCAGTGCAGACGGTGTCGGCATCGTGCACAGCTCAAAGCCATCAGATAGCCGCGCCGAGGCACTTGCACCAACACCGGGCCACGCTTCACAGCTGCCCCGATAGTGCGCCACGCCTGACTCGGCAGCCGGGCCGTGGCGGCGCCACCATCACGGGATGACTCGTTCCTCTCACCGGCGACGGTGATGTGTGGCGAAGCCTCGTGGACGACATCGCTGGGAGCGTGCACGCTACGGATCGTGCTCTGTTGCAGTGCGTAAGCCACCTCGACACTACGGACAAACCCGCCGAGCAATAGGCCGGCCCTACTGTCGCTGGCTCTGATGCGCAGGACTTCGCGCAGGTGAGGGTAGGGACTCCGGGGCTCGCGGTGAAGGTCGTCCATCTCGTCCCAGAGCACGAACAGGCCAGGGTTGCGCACCGGAGCGTACGCCGCGGATCGCGTGCCGACCACTATGTCGTGGTGCCCTCTCAACACGGACAGCCATGCGGTATATCGGGCGCCTGGGCCTTGCTCAGTGCTCAGTTGCACGTGCGAATCCGGACCGAGCAGTGCATCCATCGCTTCGCTGACGACGCGTTGGTCGCGATGATCGGGCACCACGACGACGCTTCCTCGACCAGATCGTCTGGTCGCTTCGACCGCCTCGGCTATCGCAACTGGCCAATCGCGGTCAGCCATCTGACTCGGTAGCGCCAGCCAGGAAGCTGCTGGGCCGGCTCCCGCGCTGAGCCTGCCGAGAAGGGCATCCCCTGCCGGATATGACGCCCACGCGCTGACCTGGTCTACATCCCGCTCAGCGTTCGAGGTCCTTGCGCTGTCACCGGCGTGCTCTGAGTTCGGCGTGCCTACCGGGGCCACGGCGCGTTCGGCGGCTGCATGCCGTGGCGGGATCGCGAGTCGCAAGATGTCGCTCAAGGTCCCGGCGTAGTGATCGGCCACTTGTCGGGCCACCCTCAGCAGGTGTGGTGTCAACACCACCTCGGGGCTGACCACTCGGCGGATCGGCGACAAGGCACCGTCAAACGACGATGAATCGCTCCGGCCGACGACGAAACCGTCGTGATCGCGGCCAGCAAAGCGAACCCGCACCCGTACGCCCGGCTGAGCATCATGATCCTCTGCCTCGGGCACGAGGTATGAGAAGGGCCGATCCAGATGGGCCAGCGAGGTATCGATGACGACCTGCGCCACGGGTTGTGGCGGGGCGTGGGCATCTCGACCGCGAGGGTGCGTGTCCTGGCGAGCGCTCGAGTCCCGTGGGCCCTGCGCGACCGTATT
This sequence comes from Ornithinimicrobium sp., assembly GCA_049671385.1. Classification (GTDB taxonomy): domain Bacteria; phylum Actinomycetota; class Actinomycetes; order Actinomycetales; family Dermatophilaceae; genus Ornithinicoccus. The sequence goes on from JBATUU010000177.1 coordinate 3,960, forward strand.
TATTGGTCCCACGTCAAGCTGCCCGGTCATGGGCCCTGTCTACGCCACGACACCGACACTGGCCTACAAGGCGGCTTGGAGCGCCTCGACCCGGTTGGTCTGCTCCCAGGTGAATCCGTCGGACAACGTGGGGGTGCTGCGCCTGCCGAAGTGTCCGTACGCTGCGGTCTCCTGGTAGATCGGTCGCAGCAAGTCGAGTTCTTCGATCAACGCAGCGGGCCGAAGGTCGAACACCGTATTGATCGCGCGTTCGATAGCCTCGACCGGGACGGTGTGGGTGCCGAAAGTCTCGACGTAGAGGCCAACCGGGCGGGCCGTGCCGATGGCATAGGCCACTTGGATCTCACACCGCTTGGCCAGATTCGCTGCGACCACGTTCTTTGCCACCCAGCGGACCGCGTAAGCCGCCGAGCGGTCGACCTTGCTGGGGTCCTTGCCCGAGAAGGCACCGCCGCCATGCCGTGCCATGCCGCCATAGGTGTCGACGATGATCTTGCGACCGGTCAGGCCGGCATCGC
>JBATUU010000178.1:0-10468 GCA_049671385.1 Ornithinimicrobium sp.
TCTTGAACCCCACCGGGTTCTGCATGAAAGAGTTGGCCGAGAGGATAAAGTAGGCCGAGAGCAGGGTGCCGATGTGCACCAGCCAGATTGCCCCGAGGTGCAACTTCTCGGGGATCCGGCCCCAACCGAAGATCCACAACCCCAGGAAGGTGCTCTCCAGGAAGAACGCCAGCAACGCCTCGATGGCCAACGGTGCACCGAAGATGTCCCCGACGAAGCGCGAGTAATCCGACCAGTTCATCCCGAACTGGAACTCCTGCACGATGCCGGTCACCAGGCCGAGGGCGAAGTTGATGGTGAAGAGCTTGCCGAAGAACTTGGTCAGCCGCAGCCACTCGGGGTTGCGGGTGCGTAGCCACCAGGTCTGCATGAGCGCGATCAGCAGCGATAGGCCGATCGTGATCGGGACGAAGAAATAGTGGTAGACGGTGGTGATGCCGAACTGCCAACGGGCCAGGTCGAGAGCTTCCACCGGCGTGTCCTCACTGTTGTCGTACTACGTCCAGTAGCAAAACTTACACCCCGAGGACGACGAACAAGAACGGTGTTGCCAGCGCTGTGACCGCGAGCGCCAGCATCGCGACGGCCTGCGCGCGATGCGGTGTTGCCGCCTCCGCGATCAACAGCAGCCTGACGCGGGTCTGCTCCGTGCCACTGATCGCACCCAGGTCGGGGGCGGTGAACGCGTGAGTGGATTGCGGAGCGGGGCTCATCTGCACCAGTGCCCTGGCCAAGGGACGTGCGCCGACTCGACGGATCGCGGCACGGTCGGCGAGCGCTTCAACCAGCAGTCGGACTTCGAGCAGCGCCGCCGCGCAGCGCAACGGTGTGGGGACCGCATGATGGAGCACTCCGAAGAACTCCAGCACGAGGTCGTGTCTGGCCTCCAGATGCGCCCGCTCGTGAGCAAGCACGGCAGCCAGCTCATCCGGGTGCAGAGCCTCCAAGGTGCCCCGACTGAGCACGACGTGGTGGCTGTCCCCGGGAATGCAGTATGCGGTGGGTCCGGGGTGAGCCAAGATCTTGGCTCCGGTGGCTTCGTCATCGCCGGCGAGCAGATCAACCCACTCTCGGTGTCGACGGCGCAACGCTCGCAGACTGGTCCCGACCTGGTGAGCACTAAGGAGCAGACGCGCCAGCATCGTGGCGCTCAAGACGCCTGCCACGATGATGATCTCGAGGTGGTCTCGGCCCAGCGACCACGCGGCCACCGGCGCTGCGAGCAGAGCCGCGGTGACTCCGGCGAGGGCTGTGCCCTGCCAGACCAAGAGGGCCGGCCCGGGGCAACGACGGAAGATGGTCTGCGGTGCCATCAGCCGCGGCGCGACTACGGTGAACAGGAGCGCCGTCAGGCAGAGCAGGACGACTGCCGCGGTCTGCATCACCAGAGCCAGGGTAGAGGTTCGCTCCCGAGCAAGTCAGGGCTAGGAGTGGCGCCGTTCGACTTCGGCCAGCGCGGCTCGCAGGTCGGCGATCTCATCGGGATCGGCTTGACCCAGGAAGTGCATCATGGCTGCCTGTCGGTCACCGGAGTCGAGGGTGTCCAGTCCGCTGCGCATTGAGGCTGCGGTGAGCTCTTCGCGTGAGGAGGCTGCCGAATACAGCCACGCACGACCGGACCGAGTGCGATCGGCCAGCCCCTTTTTGGCCAGCCGATCCAGCACCGTCATCACAGTGGTGTAGGCGAGGTCCCGGGCGGGCGACAATCGATTCAGAACGTCTCGGACGCTTTGGTCGTCGCCGTGATCCCAGAGCACACTCATCACGGCGCGTTCCAGATCGCCGAGACCGCTGAATCGCTTGGGCATTCGGTTATGGTACGCCCGCGTCCTCATCGCAACCTGGGACCCCGTCTGGGTGGGAGCGCAACGCGCTACGTGCTGTCACGGTTGAGCGGTGACCCGCTGGGTAGTGCAACGGTCAGCGCCGGGTTGGGTCCTTGGGATCAGTCCTCGGGATACCCCTGAGGGTTGTGCTGCTGCCAGCGCCACGCGTCGGCGCACATATCGCCGACGCTGCGCGTGGCCGACCATCCCAGTTCGTTCTCCGCCCGCGAGGGGTCGGCATAGGAGCTGGCGATGTCACCGGGGCGGCGTGGACCGACCGCATAGGGGATCTCCTGACCGCTTGCCTCACGGAAGGCCTCGACAAGCTCGAGCACGCTGGTGCCGCGGCCGGTGCCGAGATTCCAGGTGGAGACCGACCGGTCGTGCGCGACAATCCACTCCAACGCCGCGAGGTGTCCGGCGGCCAAGTCTTCGACATGGATGTAGTCGCGCACACCGGTGCCATCGGGTGTGTCGTAGTCGCCACCGAAGACCGACAACTTCTCTCGTCGGCCCACGGCCGTTTGCGCGATGAACGGCATCAGGTTGTTGGGAGTGTCGCTCGGGTCCTCCCCGATGGTGCCGCTCGGGTGGGCTCCGACCGGGTTGAAGTAGCGCAGCAACGCGATCCGCCATAATGGTTCGGCGACAGCGAGGTCCCGCAAGATCTGCTCGATCATCACCTTCGTCCACCCGTATGGGTTGGTCGCCGACGTCGGTAGGTCCTCGGTCATGGGCACCGGAGCATCCGGCCCGTACACCGTCGCCGAGGAGGAGAAGACGAGGTGGTGAACGCCGTGATCGGCCATTGCCCCGGCAAGAGCGAGGGTCGAGCCGACGTTGTTGCGGTAGTAAGCCAGCGGCTTCGCGACCGACTCGCCGACCGCCTTGGACCCGGCGAAATGGATCACCGCGTCGATCGGGCTGGACCTGAAGACGGCGGAGACTGCTACCTGATCGATGAGGTCGATCTCGTGCACTGTGAGTGAGGCGCTCGAGGTCGCGCCGAGGTCGGTGATCCGGGGCACGACGGTGCGCTTGGCGTTGCTGAAATCATCGATCACCACGACGTCGTGACCAGCGCCCAAGAGTTGGACGACCGTGTGGGATCCGATGTATCCGGCGCCGCCGGTGACAAGTACACGCATGCCCTGAGTATGCCGAGTCACGTCCACGGGGGCCGAACTTTGTCGGCGCCGGGGCGCTCGTCGAACGGACCGTCTGGCCGGCGCAGCGTCACGGTAGGTCTGCCACGGCAGCGCGGATCCAGTCAGCAAGGTCGGCGTGCAGGCGTCGCGAAGCCGAGATAGCACCAGTCATCTGGAAGAAGCCGTGGATCATCCCCTCGTAGCAGGCGTAGTCCACCGGCACTCCTGCCTGTTCCAGCGCTTCGGCATAGAGCTCCCCATCGCCGTGCAACGGGTCACACTCGGCGACAGCGACCAGTGTTCTGGGCACGTGGCTCAGCGGCCTGTGAAAGCTCGGCGAAACACGGGGGTCGCTTCGATCGATCCCGGACGGCAGGTATTGGTCGAAATACCACTGCGCTTTGGCGGTTGTGAAGCCGTAGCCGGTGGAGAATTCCTGATACGTCGGCGAGCTGGCGGTCGCATCGAGCATCGGGTAGATGAGCACCTGGAAGGGTGGCGGCGTGCCCTCCCCGGCCAGGTGGTGCGTGACCCCCGCGGCGAGATTGCCACCGGAACTGTCGCCGGCAATCGCAGGGGATGTCGATGATGCGCCGAGTGCAGAAGCAGAACGCCGGACCCAGTTGATCACCGCGAGCGCGTCCTCGACCGCCGCCGGGTAGGGATGTTCAGGGGCCAGCCGGTATGCCGGCGCGACGATCACAACGTCGGCCGCCTGCGCCAGGGCGCGGAGCGGAGCCTCATAGGTTTCTGGCCCAATCACGAACCCGCCCCCGGGATAGAAGACCATGACCTGCAGTGGCCCTGGGCGTGGACGATACACACGCGCCGGGATCAAAGATGCCGGACCAGGGATCGAGACGTCGACCACGGAGTGCAGGTTGATCGGGTCTTTCTGCAGCGCCAACACACCGAGGTCGGACGCCCGGATCTGTGCCGGGGAGAGGTCGCTCACAGGGACGCTCGAGGCCTTCATCCGTTGCAGAACATCCGTCACTTCAGGCGGCAGAGCACTCATCTGCCCAATCCAACTGGGGCACCTGGTGAAGGTCAAGGCACCGAGTCGCCGGGCGGCGGTAGCCTTCGGCTGTTGAGACCGCAGCATCGACGCCAAGGAGTCTGATGAGTCCGCATACCCACGATCATTCGCACGGCGGTGCCTGCGGCGGGTTGGACCATCATGACGGCAACTACACGGCGGCCCAACGTGCAGACCTCGACCGGGTGCTGGACTTCAACCGCCGGATGAGCGAGGCCATCAACGCGGGCCATGATGTCGCCGACACCGAGGCCGCTCTGGACCCGGACCCGTTGCGCTACATGTGGGTCGATGAGGGCCAGGGTCGGATCGAGGCGCAGCTCACAGCGGCTGACCGAGTGTTGGCGATGGCGCCGTTGCTGCCCGGCAGGCCTCGCGAGGGCGTGCAGTGGATCTCCGAGTCTGCTCGCGCGGCTCGTCCGTCGATGGCGGCGGGAGCCGATGGTGCGACGTTCACCGTGTGGCTGGAGTGGGTGGCGCAGCGTGGTGAGGTCCTGCGGGGGCGACGTGAAGGGGCCGACGGCTCGGTGGTCATCGATGAGATCACCACTGATCCGGTAGACCTGTTCCGGCCCAGCGCCGTGATCGATGGTGACGGCGTCTGTTGGGCGTTCGTAGGGCGCCGGGACAACCCGCACAGCCCGGTGGCCGTGTGGGCGACTCGCCTCGGCGACGGAGGCTGGGCACCTCTGGAGCAGGTCAGCGACACCGACCATCCCAGCTTCAACCAGGAGATATCTCGCGCCACCGACGGCTCGATCGTGCTGTGTTGGCAGGCCCGTCACGCGTCCAGATTCGCGATCTTCACGCGGACCCATACCGCTTCAGGCTGGAGTGAGACCGAGATCGTCACAGCAGGCGTCCAGGCCAACGTCTGGGATCCAACCGTGGCGACTCACCCAGATGGCGGCACCGTGTTTGCCTGGTCGGAGTATGCGGATGGCTCCTATCGGATACGACTGCGGGAGCGTTCACCACACGGGCAGTGGAGTGAGCCCCGGGCGATCACTGCTGGCTCAGACTATGCGTTGCACCCCAGTGTGGCGGTCACAGCAGATGGCCGTCTGTGGTGTGCCTTCGACCAGATTGTGATGCATGGCCACGGTGGCAGCGGTCCAACGCGACTGAGACCAGCGGCTGAGGTCGGGGCTGACCCCAGGTATGTGCCCGGCGTGCGGCCTTCCGGAGACAGCGTGCCCGCTGAGTTGATACCCGAGGTCGCCGCGGGCGTGCAGGTAGTCGAGGTGTTGCAGCAGGGGGTGCGGCCCGCCCCGGGAGAGCTGACGGCCGGTCTGGACGTCGTGCCCTCCGGGTTACCGAGGTTGGCCGCAACGGCGGACGGCGGGCTGGTGGTGGCCTATCGGGTACATCGACGGCTGCCGCTGATGACGTACTACTGGGAGATCGCCGCGCAAGCGCTGGGGCCGCAGGGCTGGGAGCCACCGGTCAGTTTCAGCGGCTCCGACGGCACCCTGGAGGAGGTGTCGATCGTGTCGTCCGGCAAGGGCGTGCGCATTGCCGCACAGATGGACCGGCGACTGGAACGGGCGCTGACCTGGACCGAGGGTTTCGGGGGGCGAGAGTGTCCCTATCTCTACGACCACCACGGTTCGATCATTTGGCACGGAGTCCACGGTCTGGGCCAGATCGTGTTGGCGCACTGGGACTCCGGTGGTCCCGTCTGGTCACCCGGCGCTGTGCCAGCACCGGCCGTGGATGTGGTGCAGTCGGATCGGCGACAGGAGTCACGGCGATGGCTGAGCGACCCGGCCCAGACTTCAGCTCCCAAACAGCGGCCGACGGCGCATGTCGGTGGCGAGACCATGCACCTCTATTGGGGTGACCTGCACCGACACTCTCTGGTCAGCCGGTGTACCTCTGGCGATGAGCCCAGCTTGGATGACTTCTACCGCTATGCCTGGGACGTCAACGACTACGACTTCTGGGCGGTCACCGATCACGCCGAGAACTCTTCGGACTATCAGTGGTGGGGCATCCAAAAGATCGCCGACCTCTTCCACATCCCCGGTGCGTTCGTGCCCTTCTACGGGTTCGAGTGGACCTCGGCCAGTAGTGGGCATCAGAACGTGATCTTCGGCGATGTCGAGCGCGGGGCCCCGACGTTCTCAGCCTTCGCTGAGGAGACCGATAACCCGGCCCGACTATGGAAAGCCCTTGGCGAGCACCCGGCATACCCGGCGATCACGATCCCGCATCACCCGGGGGCGGCGATGGTCTACAACGACTGGGACTACCACGACCCCACGTACTCACGGCTGGTCGAGATCTTTCAGGCCTGTCGCGGCAACTACGAGGGACCGGGGAGCTTCCGGCAGTACTCCGATGGGACTCAGACCGGCACATTCACCGTCGACGGCCTGTTGCGCGGTCACCGATTCGGCTTCGTCGGGTCCTCCGACCACGGTCACGGCGCCAGCTACGTGGGGGCCTGGGCACGGTCGCTGGAACGTGGCGAGGTATTCGAGGCGCTGCAGGCACGGCGGACTTTCGCAGCAAGCACCCGCGACGTGGCGCTGGATGTCCGGCTGACGGGTAGCAAGGGTGGGGAGGCGTTCATGGGCGAGGAGGCGCAGATCATGGGCACGCCCACGCTGCACATCCGGGCGACCGGGTACGCCGATCTCGCACGGCTCGACGTTGTCCGAGATGGCGTGTTGGTGCACCAGATGAGCCCTGAGGTCGCGGAGCCGGGAGAGATCGCCATCGGTATGCGGGTCGAATGGGGTAAGGGCGAGGGCGAAACCGTGTGGGACGGGACGGTGTCGATCAATGGTGGTCGGGTGTTGGCGACGCCGTGGTGGAGCCCCGACGTGGTGGCCGTAGATGAGCACCATGTTGCCTGGCAGAACTCGACCTACAGTTTCGGTGAGCCCTATGGCGCCCAACGTGGCGACGTGGAGATGACGCTGGTCGGGCCGCCTACCGCCCGGGTCCACGTCGAGATGGGGCCCCGCTCGTTGGTCACCACCCTGGCGGCTATCGAGGCCGCCTTCGCCGGTGGGCAAACGCTCGACATCCCCGGTCCACCGGATGTGTTGGGGGCCGCCGCTGTGCAACGGTCGGTCGGCGGCTTGACCACCCTGGGCGCGCGGGAAGTCGAGATGTCGTGGGTCGATCAGAACTTCGATCCCGAGGAGCACCAGGGGATGGCTACCTTCTACTACGTGCGGGCTTACCTCATCGACGGCGAAATGGCATGGTCTTCACCCATCTGGGTTGAGGGGTCCGGCACGCCCTGATAGCGGTCGCTGAGCCTCAAACGCGTGTGCAAACAACTCCCTCGGAGTAGGCCACTGCTCGACGCAGATGGGCACTGTGACACTCTGAGCAGGTGGGTCTATGGACGTTGCAGGAGCGCGCCGCTGGTGTGGCCGAGCTGACCTGGCCAGAGGGTGACCCCTGGTGGCTGGAGCCCGCATCCGCAACCGCTTTGGCCGACTTCGTGGCGGAGTCCTTGGCTGGGGGCCTCCATCGCCTCGAGGCCCAGGCCCCGATCACCAACATCGATCTTCGTCGCACACTGCAGCGGGCCGGACTGCGCCCCGAAGGCATATCCCGTGGCCGCGCCACGGACGAGGACGGTCAAGGCGTCGATGTCACCCGACTCGCCCGGCTCGCCAGCGATCCCCCGCCAGGGAGCCCGCCAGCCTTTCTCTTGATGCTCAACGCCACCTTGCCCACGAAGCGAGTCATCGCCCAAGGCCTCATCCGTAACGAGCGCGATGAGGTGTTGATGTGCGGGCTGACCTACAAGAAAGAGTGGGATCTGCCCGGTGGTGTGGTCGATCCGCACGAGTCACCAGCCGCAGCATTGGCCCGTGAGGTGCACGAAGAACTCGGAGTGACCATCCCCGAGGGTGAGTTGTTGGCGATCAACTGGCTGCCGCCATACCGGCAATGGGATGACGCCGTGCTGTTGGTCTTCGACCTCGGGGTGCACCCGGACCTTCCTCAACGAGCAAGGCTGCAACCCACTGAGATCGCGTCGCTGAACTGGTGCGATCCCGCTCAGGTGCACGAGCGTGCAGCACCCTATGTCGCTCGCCTCCTGACCCACGTGTGGGCCACCGGGTTTGACCGTGAGGCGAACGCGCCAGGCCAAGCGGGGATTGCCGCATATCTTGAAGATGGGCAGCCCACACCACGTATATAAGCGACTTATATTTCGCGCTTAGGCGGGGTCGCGGTCAAACAGGTTAATCATCGCCGAGACGATGCTGATGATGATCGCGCCTAGCACGGCGTCCCACCAGAAGTTTTGCACGGCGAAGTTCAACCCCAACAAGCCGCTGGCCCATGAGGTCAGGCTGAGCATGATGGCGTTCAAGACGAACAGGAACAGTCCCAGCGTCAGGATGAGCAGCGGGAGGGACAACACAAAGAGGAACGGCTTCACGATGGCGTTGAGCACGCCGAAGATCAGGCCGACCGCTCCGATGGTGATGATCATCGACAGCGTCGAGTTGCTGCCGGCGAACGTGATGCCGGGCACGATCAGGGAGGCTACCCAGAGGGCAAGTCCATTGGCAGCTACGCGGACAAAGAAGGACGTCATGCGCCCTATCGTGACACCGCAACCTTTGCGTTCACTGTCATCTCGCGGCCACTGCGCTGTGAGGCAAGCAAAGTCACACGCGAAGCACCTCGACGCCAGCGGCATCCGAGATCGATGCGGCTTGAGCGCGAGTCATCCCATCATCGGTGACCAGCACGTCGACGTCGGTCAGGTCCCCGTATTTGAAGACCGCGTCCTGCCCGAACTTCGTGTGATCTGCGAGCAGCACCGTCAGCCGAGCCGAGGTCACCATCGCCGTCTTGATCGCCGCTTCGGCGCCATCGGGAGTGCTCAATCCTCGGTCCAGCGTGAAGGCATTGGTCCCCACGAATGCCACATCGCCGCGCACCTCCTGCAGGTCACGCAACGCCCAGGAGTCAACGGTGGCCATCGTCGCCGGGCGGATCCGGCCCCCCAACATGTGGACGGTGAGCAAAGGATGCCCCATCAGCGTGAGCGCAATCGGCACCGCGTTGGTCACCGCGACCAGCATGGCCCCGCGCGGCAGCTGACTGGCGAACGCTGCTGTTGTCGTGCCGGAGTCGATGAGCACGGCGCCCGTCGGCGGGACGAACTCGGTAGCAGCCTCGGCGATGCGTTGCTTCTCAGCTGCCATCGACGTGCGGGCGCTGATATTGGGCTCGAAGGACAACGATTCGACGGGCACCGCGCCGCCATGCACCCGGCGTAGCAACCCATGTGCCTCCAACGCCATCAAGTCCTTGCGGATGGTCTCGTGCGTGACCTCGAGCTCATCGGCCATCTGGACTGCGCGGAGCTGACCACGCGAGCGCAGCGTCTGCAGAATCGTCGCCTGTCGGGCGTTGGCCGGCCGCAGGTCATGGTCTGCGCCGGGCTCGGTAGGGCTCATGGGCGGATCAACACCTTGATGTGCTCGCCGCTGGTGGATGCCTCAAACGCCTGTCGTGCCTGCTCCAAGCCGAACTCTCCGGTGATGAAATCGGTGCTGCGGACCGCTCCGGCCTGGATCATCTCGATGGCGGCGGCATAATCCTGCGGCACGTAGGTCGCGCTGCCTTGGATCCGGATTTGCTCGTCCTGCAGTGTGCGCATCGGCAGCTCGTAGTCGGCCGAGGGCACCCCGACGATGACAACGGTGCCACCTTTGCGGGCCATCTCGACGCCGGCCACGGTGGTCGCGCGCACGCCCACGCAGTCAAAGACCACGTCTGCACTTTCCCCGAGCGCGGCCCGGACCTGGTCGACAACATCGGGTGAGGTCGCGTCGAGGGCTGCGTCCGCACCCATCCGCAGCGCAGCGTCGCGCTTGGCGGCAAGGGGGTCGGTCAGCACGATCTTGGATGCCCCGGACCGACGCGCCACGGCAAGCAGCAGCAAGCCAATCGTGCCGGCCCCAAGAATTGCCACCGCCCGCCCGGCCAACTCCCCGGCGATCCGGGCTGCGTGGACGGGTGTGGCCAAAGGCTCGATCAAGGCGGCGTCCAGGTCCTCGATGTCGTCGGGGATGTGGTGCAGCCGGTCTGCCCGGATGACGAAGTGCTCAGCCATACCGCCGTGCGGATAGCCGCAGCCAAAGAACTCCAAACGCTCACAGAGGTTCTCCGAGCCACCGAGGCACTGCTTGCACTCCCAACAGGGCAGGGTGGGCTCCACCACAACCCGGTCGCCCACGGCTACCGACGTCACCCCGTCACCGACCTCGGTGACTACTCCGGTCGCTTCATGCCCAGGCAGGTACGGGATCGGAATGTGGGGGTGTCGCCCGTGGAAGGCGTGGGTGTCCGAACCGCATACCCCGATGTATGTGGAGCGCGCCTGGACTTCGCCGGGGCCAGGCTCAGGCATCGCCTCCTCGCGCAGTTCCATCTCTTCGACGGCGGTGACGACGATGCGGCGG
>JBATUU010000179.1:0-4374 GCA_049671385.1 Ornithinimicrobium sp.
TCGACTACCTAATTCGTCCGGTTGAGGTGCTGCGCGAGGCCGTGCGCGTGCTGCGGCCAGGGGGTGTCGCAGTGCTGACGTTTAGCAACCGATGCTTCCCGACGAAGGCCATCCATGGCTGGTTGACTACTGACGAGAACGGACGAGTAGCCATCGTTCGTGAGTACCTCGAACGAGCTGGCTTTGAGAACGTGACGACCGAGTCACGAACCACGCCATCACCAGGCGGCGACCCTCTGTACGCCGCCTGGGCCTACTCAGTATCGAACTGAGTGGCGCATCGTGGCGGTGGCTTACCTTCACTTGCCCGCGGCGCACCCACGCGCTGGACCTTTGGTAATCTTCCTCGCTGGCACATGGTCGCCGCGGACCAAGCGCGGCGATGCGACCCATCTCGCTGGATGGAGGCCTTGATGGACACCCCTGAGCAGGCGGCCGGGGTATGAAAGCCACGACGGAGCCTCGGCTGGGTCGGCAGTTGGGCTGGTTCTTCGGTGGGCTGCTGGTGGTGTACGTGATCGGGCTGGTGGCGTTCTGGCCGTCGGCGGGTGAGCAACCCAATCCCGCTCTCTTCTTCATCCTCATGTTCGCTCCGACAGTGGGGGCGTTGCTGGCCCGGTTCGTTGCCAAAGGCCGTATCCAATGGGGGCGCCCGAACGTGTGGCTCCTGGTGGGCGTGCTGCCGGCAGTGGCAGTGCTGGGCGCCTACCTGTTGGGGGCTGCCCTAGGGTGGGACACCGAAGACCCTGATGTGCTGCGCATGGCACTCGTCTGGGCACCTGGGGCGATCGCGGTCGCGGCGATGTCGGCAGTGGGTGAGGAGATCGGCTGGCGCGGGTTCTTGTGGCCGAGGTTGCGGTCACGGTCAGGGTTCTGGCGGGTCAGTCTCATCGTCGGTGGGATCTGGTGGGTGTACCACCTGCCGTTGATCCTGCTGGGCTGGTACGGAAGCCTGGCGGGCCTGCCAGCGTTCACCGTGGCGATCGCGGGGTTCACCTTGTTCGTAGGGGTACTGACCGACCGGTCGAAGTCGCTGTGGCCCAGCGTGATCGGGCATGGGGCGTGGAACGCGCTGGTGGCCACGAGCTTCGCCGCGAACGAAGGCATCGAACAGGTGCCGGCGTTCACCGGCAGTGATGCCCTGCTTGGGGAGTTCGGCTGGCTGGCCGCGGTCACCATGCTCGTCCTCGGCGTGGCCACCGCATGGTGGCACACCCGTCGGGGCTGACCGGACACGACGCCGCTGGCCTGCTCAGCCGTGGTGTGACTGCGGGCTCGACGAGCGCCTAAGACACCAACCACCCTGGCTCGAACACCTCCGTGCGGACGCATAGGACAACGAGTGTCAGGACACGATGTCCCGCGTCCGCCAGGACTGCCCATGCCAGAAGACAGCGTCCCGTCCACCCGCGGTGTGGGTCGACACGGCAGGTTTGTCGTCCAATCCAGGCGGAAAGCCGCCCCATTTCGGCGATCCAGCGCGTCGTGCATCACCTGGAAGTTCGTATGTTTACGCCGCGGTGTGCTGGTTTGCCAGCGGCCAGGGTGGGAGACTCAAGCATGAATAAGCGTCCGCAGTGGGTGCTGGCCGGCTTTGTTGCTGTCGTCATCCTGGTTGCAGTGGTCGCGGTCGTGTTGCGCGGCGGTCAGCGATCGGAGGACTTCGACGTATCGACCCCAGAGGGCACGGTGCAGGCGTTCTTGCGCGACGTCTTCGACAATGATCTGGATCAGGCTGCGACATATCTCGATCCTGACGGTGCGTGCACTCTGGAGGACCTCCAAAACGATTACTACCCGGATGCGGCGCGGGTCGTCTTGGTCGACACCGACACCACTGATGCGCAAGCTCAAGTGGAGGTCGAGGTCGTCTACCCGACGGAGCCGCTCGACACCGATGCCTACACCGAGCGGCAAACCTACCGTCTGGCCTCGACGGCAGATGGTTGGGTGCTGACAGGTACGCCGTGGCCCCTCTTCACCTGCGAGGACGCGCCCTAATGGCGGTCCGCCGATTCTTCCAGTACGCCCTGCTCTTTGCCCTGCTGGCCGTCGCCGCCGCAGGGCTGGTCGGGTTGTTGACCCCTTTGCTCGAGCGCTCTACGACCTTGGTGGACCGGCCTGCCGAGTTGGCTCGCTCGATCACCTTCACCGTTATCGGGGTCCCAGTCGCGGTGGGCCTCGGGGTTTGGACCTGGCGGCGCATCGTTCGCGATCCGGATGAAGTCCGATCGCTGGGGTGGGCCGCATACCTGACGCTCGCATCGCTGACTGCTCTCGTGACCTCGATGGGGGCGCTCTTCGCAGTGCTGGAGTGGGCGGCTGGTGTGCAGGACTACTCAGCCTCGGCTCTAGCCACGCTGCTGGTGTGGGGACCGTTGTGGGCGGTGCACTGGTGGATCGGCCGGCGCCAGAGCCCGTTCGGCAGTCTGCAGTTGTTGATCCTGGCCGGCTCGTTGATCGGATTGCTGACCGCTGCAACCGGCGTGGCTGGCGTCTTGGCGACATCGCTGAACTCCCTGCTCGGGCTCACCGGTGAGGCGATGGTTGTGATCGGCCCGGACCTCGTGAGAGTCGCAGCGGTGCAACTGATCGTCGGCGGCGCCGTCTGGTGGGTGTACTGGCTGGGCGCTGGGGTCGGGTCGCAGCGAAACCCGCTGTGGTCGATCTACGTCCTGCTCATCAGCGCAGGTGGATTGTTGACTGCGCTCGGGTTCCTGAGCTCGGCTGGCTACCAGGTGCTGGTGTGGCTGGTCGGCGACCCCGCGTCAGGCGATGCAGTGCAGCACTTCGTCACCGTGCCACCGCTGCTCGCCATCGGTATGGTCGGCTTGGTCCTCTGGTGGTATCACCGGGCGGTGTTAACCACTGTCGAGATCCCAGCCCGGGCCGAGCCACGTCGGGTCTACGACTACCTCATGTCCGCCGTCGGGCTCGTTGCCGCCGCTGCTGGTCTGACGATGATCCTGGTAGCCGGCATCGAAGCCCTGGCCGGGGCGGGCGACCTGCTGCTGGGCGGTGGCGCGATCAACGCATTGTTGGCGGCGCTGACCCTGCTACTCGTCGGCGTGCCGGTGTGGTGGATTCACTGGCGCCGCTGCCAGGACGCAGCCAAAGAGCCCTCCCGAGCCGAAGTGGCGTCCTGGACCCGACGCACATACCTCCTGCTCCTGTTCGGGGTCTCCGGAGTCGTCGCGGTGGTCGCTCTGCTCATCGGGGTCTACCAGGTGATCGATGATGCGCTCGCCGGCTCGCTGGGCGCCGAGACCTTGCGCAGTGCGCGGTTCGCCTTCGGCCTGCTGGTCACGACGGGGACGATCGCCGCCTATCACTGGGCGATCTACCGGACTGATCGGCACGATGGGGCCGCACGCGACGACGACCATGCTCCAACAGGTGCAGCCGAGGACGCTGATCACCCCCGGTGGGTGCTGCTGGTCGGCCCGGCGGACACTGAGCTGGCCGACGCCGTCTCTGCTCGGATCGGCAGCGACGTGCGGATCGCTCGACCTGTGGAAGGGGTCGGTGACCCGTGGGGTGTCGAGGATGTCCTGCAGGCTATCGAGGGCTCTGGCCGAGGGGATCTGGTCCTGCTCTCCACTCCGGAGGGCCCGCGGGCGGTACGAGTGGACCGCCTGACTCCCGACCGCTCGTAACGACGTTTAGGCCAGCTCGATCAGGTCTTGGTAGTCCCGCCCGTAGAGGTCCTCAACGCCATCAGGCAAAAGCAGCACGCGCTCGGGCTCCAATGCGCTGACCGCGCCCTCGTCGTGGGAGACGAGCACCACTGCTCCGCTGTAGGAGCGAAGCGCCCCCAGGACCTCTTCGCGAGAGGCAGGGTCAAGGTTGTTGGTCGGTTCATCGAGCAACAACACATTGGCGGCCGAGACGACCAGCATCGCCAACGCCAACCGGGTTTTTTCACCGCCGGAGAGCACCCCGGCGGGCTTGAGCACATCCTCGCCAGTGAAGAGGAACGACCCGAGCACCTTGCGAGTCTCGGTCTCATCAAGGTCGGGGGCGGCCGTCTTCATATTGGCCAGGACCGAGCGCTTCACGTCGAGCGTCTCGTGCTCCTGAGCGTAATAGCCAAGCTTGAGGCCATGACCGGGTTGCACGGCGCCGGTGTCCGGCTCATCAATCCCCGCCAGCAGGCGCAACAAGGTGGTCTTGCCTGCACCGTTGAGGCCCAGCACGACGACTTTGGAGCCCCGGTCGATCGCGAGGTCCACGTCGGTGAAAATCTCCAACGAGCCATAGGAGCGAGACAGTCCCTCCGCGGTCAGCGGTGTCTTGCCGCAGGCAGCCGGGGTGGGGAAACGCAACTTGGCGACCTTCTCCACTGACCGCTCGCCCTCCAGGCCGGCCATCATC
>JBATUU010000180.1:0-1725 GCA_049671385.1 Ornithinimicrobium sp.
AGCCAGAAGTTGTCTGAGCGCGGATGCGAGCCACACGACATCGCCACTGTGTTGGATCAACTGACCCGGTCCGGCTTGGTGGATGACGCCGCGTTTGCCGAAGTGCTGGTGCGGACCAAGCGCCGCAGTAGTGGCTTGGCCGCACGCGGCCTGCGGCACGAACTGCGCAAAAAGGGTGTGCCCGAGCACGTGGCCGAAGCCGCCATCGCGGACGTAGACCCACACGACGAGCGCGCTCGAGCCGAAGCGCTCGTCGCCGCCCGCCTAGACCGCATGCGTGGTTTGGACAAGGAGGTCCAAATGCGCATACTCGGCGTCTATCTCGCTCGCAATGGCTATTCAGCCAGCCTGTCGTACGCGGTGATTCGCGAGGCGATCGATCAGGCGCCGGAGCACGCGCGCGACTAGGACTGCGGGTCGGGCCCTAGGTCGTCGTCGGTGATCGTATGCAGCCCGGCGTGTTCGGCCGATTCGGTGTGCTCCATCGCAAGGTCACCCTCACCGGTGGCCTGCTCCGGCTCATGGTGCAGGTCAGCCTCAGCGTCAGCGGCGGAGTCAGTCGGCTCGCCGAGGAAGTCCTGGTCGGCGGGGATGGCGTCGGGGTCATCACCGCCGGCCATCGGCTCCGGGTCCAAGCCTCCCTCGTTATCCGGTGCTCCGTAGGCGGTGCCGTCCTCGGGCACTTCCTGGCGGATGCGCTGATCGATCGTCTCTTCTTCGGCCTGTTCCTCGGCTGTGGTGCCGAACGCCAGTGACCCGTGGAGCTTGTCCGGTGTCTCGTAGCCGACCTCGACCGGGTCATCTCCAGCGATCAAGGTGTCCTCGGGCTGCAGTTGATCCTCGGCGTCGGTGCTGTAGGTGGTCAGCTCATCGCCGATGGTGTCCCGATCTGGCTGCTCGCTCATGCAGGTGCTCCTTCGTTTAAGACTGTCAATGTCCCGCTAACGTGGGCGTGTGCCCTATCACCTCACTGAAGACGCGGGGGTGAAGTGATCAGCGCCCCCATTCTGGCGGCGATCGTGGCGGTCTTCGTTGTGGGTGCCGGATTGCAGCGTATCGCCGGGCTAGGACTGGGGCTCGTAGTGGCCCCCATCTTGACACTGATGCTCGGTCCGGCGACCGGGGTGACGCTGAGCAACGCCGCGGCCGTGCTGACCACGGTGCTCGTCCTGGGTGCCTTGCGACATGACGTCGATTGGCCGGAGGTTCGGCGGTTGGCGCCGCTCATCGTCGTCGGGTCCGGCTTCGGCGCTGTTGCCGTGCGACTGTTGAACACCGCGTGGCTGGAGACGCTCATCGGTGTCTCGATCTTGGGTGCGCTGGCCCTCACCTTCGCTGCCGACGGTCGTGTGCAACTGCGGGGCAGGGCGGTGGCGATGGCGGCGGGCTCGATCGGCGGATTCATGAATGCGACAGCGGGTGTTGCTGGCCCGGCAATGGCGATCTATGCAGTGGCTACCCGGTGGGAACAGCGATCGTTCGCTGCCACTTTGCAGCCGATCTTGCTGACAGCCAATCTCACGGCGCTGGCAGGCAAGGGGCTCGTGGGGTCGTTTCCCGTCAACGAGCTCGTGGCGTGGCCGATAGGAATCGCTCTTGTTTGCGCGGTGCCCGCAGGGGTCGTGGCCGGCGGCTTCCTGAAGAGGTGGGTGGACAACCGGCGCGCCAGGCACGTTGCGATCGTCATTGCTGGCCTCGGGGGGATCGTGACGCTGATCAGAGGAC
>JBATUU010000181.1:0-11131 GCA_049671385.1 Ornithinimicrobium sp.
ACGTAGATCACAGTGATCCCGTTCCATCCGGTCTCGCCTCACCCACGCAAAGGCCGCCCTTTGTCGTCAAAGACCGCCTTGTAGGGCGGTCATCGACGAATGAGGCGGCCTTTGGCAAGGAGCGATCTGTGTCGAGGCGAGCTGGGTTCAGTCGAGGTGCAACGCCTCGTCTGTGCGCCCGCGGATGACGCCGGCTGCACCAGCGAGCAGCAGGAGGACACCGGCACCAACCACTAATGCAGGCGTGGCCACGCTCCAGACCACCCGCAGGTCACTGAGTTGCACGGTGAGCACGGTGGTGGCCATGACGAGGCAAGCAATACCGATAGC
Source organism: Ornithinimicrobium sp. (assembly GCA_049671385.1). Lineage (GTDB taxonomy): Bacteria > Actinomycetota > Actinomycetes > Actinomycetales > Dermatophilaceae > Ornithinicoccus. The sequence goes on from JBATUU010000181.1 coordinate 331, forward strand.
GACGGTGACCCACGAGATACCGCTGGGGCGAATCGGTTCCATCACCGCCTCGCTGCTGCCTTCCACTCTTTCGGAGTCCGTCCACGACGCTGCGGGGGGCTGCGTACTCTCCGCGTGCTCCCGAGGTGGAGTATCGGGGCTCTGCTGCCAGTTCATATCGTCCATACCGCCTGTGTTCTTTCCTGTGGCCGCATCGTTCATGTCACTGCCCTTCGGTTTCGATGATGGTGACCTGACCGACGCCGATCTCGGCGTTGATCTCCAGGTCCGCGGGACTATTGCCGACCAGGCTGGTGGTCTCCAGTCCCAGGCCGTCCTGATCGCGTGACCAGTTGCCATCGGGTGGGCCGAAGTCGACGTCCACCTCGATCGGACCGGAGTCGAATCGGGACCGACCAGGACCGCCGGTGCTGTCGGTGACTGCGCTGTTGTCACCGCGCAGACTGACCGACCCGACACCGATGTCGCTGTTGACCAGCACGTCAAGCCCTTCCGGCACCAGGATGACAAGCTCGCCGGCACCCAGATCCACGTCGATTTCATCGACGGTCAGGTCATCTGGAGTGAGGTTGGTCAGGTCGAGGGTTGGCTCGCCTGCGCCCCACGCGTAGGTGTCCTGTTGACTCGTCGCGGTGGGCGTCCAAGCCACTTCGCCAGCCTCGCCGTTCCACCGTAGGCCCGCTGGTAGCGGTGCGGTCACCAGCACGGCGAAGGCCGCCACGACGGCGAAGAAGCCGACGAACCCGGCACGTCGTCCCATCAGTCCCAGCGTCACCAGGACGACGCCGAGCAAGATCAGAGCGGCGCACCAGGCGACGGTGACCGGATTACCGGCCAGGTTGATGGCATCGGCTGACCACACCAAGCCCCCCACGATGACCAGCACTGCACCAGCGGTGAGCGCAGCCACGGCTCCACCGCCGCTGAGGCGCCTCCCGCGGCGGGGAGCGGGGGGACCCGGAGGAGGAGGCGGGGTGGCGAAAGATGACCCGGGGTTGCCGGGAGGAGGTGGCGGCCCCGCCGGGTCGTGCTGACTGGGCCCGGTCGGTGGGGTTGGGCCGCTCGTCATCCCCATAGCCGTTCCGGGAGGGGGAGGCGAGGGCGCAAACCCAGAAGTGGTCTCCGTGCCAGCTGCTGTGCTGCCGGTGGGTGGCACACCCGTCGCCGGTGGTGGACCGTATGCCGCCTGGTAACCGTGGTCGCCGACAGCACCGGGGGTGCTGCGGTTCGTCCAGACCCGGTAGAGCCCGTAGCCGATACCGGCGAAGACGATCAGCCCGAAGACTGCGCTGCCGAAGGATCCGCCGTCCCACCATGGAACGGTGCCGAGCAGCACGATCACGGCCAGGATCAAAATGGCGATCGAGGCAAACTTGCCCTCGCGCAGGCCGCGCTCCAAGTGGGTGGTCTCCGTGGCGTCCGGGATCAAGGCCCAGGCCAGCACATACAACGCAACGCCCAGTCCGAAGAACAAGCCGAGCACAATGAACCCGGCGCGGATCACCAAGGGGTCCAGGCCTACGCGGTGGGCTAGCCCGGCAGCGACGCCGCCGATCCACCGGTCGGGCGTTCGGCGTACGTCGAAACCCCGCAAGACGTCGAAAAAGGTGCTGCGTGAGTGCTGTTGGCCCTGATAGGCGTTACCGGTGGGCGGGGGCTGCGGGGACTCGAAAGTCTGAGTCTGCGCGGCCTCTCCGGCTGGTGGAGTGTTGCGATCGGGGCCGTTGGCATCTGGGTTCTCGTCCATGGTGCAAGCCTGGCTGGCTGCGAGTCGCGTTGCCATCAGGGTCACCCCTGATCTGACCCTGGTTGGCCCCTGGCTCATGCCCCGCAACCGCCGGGTGCGGCAGTCGATGAGTCAAGATGGACAGGTGAGTAGCCAGCCTGTTCCGCCTCGGCCGCCGTTAGCGCGGCCTACGCGCGGGCGCGTCATCGGTGGCGTTGCGACTGGACTGGCTGATCACTTGGACCTCCGGGTCGGCTTGGTCCGGGTGACTTTCGTACTGCTTGTCGGGGTCAGCGGCGCCGGGGTGGCGGCATACGTGTTCTTGTGGGGCTTGCTGCCACAGGTCGATGTCAACGATGGTCCAGTCGGGGGCCGGGTGCGGGGTCAGGCTGAACGGTCGCGGACCAACCACCCGGCGGCCGGGTCGACCAGGGCGGCAATGGGCCGGGCTGGTTGGTTGATGGTCGCGGGCGTGGGTGTCATCGGTCTCGGGGTCGCCGCCGCGCTCGGGGCGAGCGTTGACACCGGGTTCTGGTTGCCGGTGCTGCTGCTAGCCGTGGGGGCGGTCTTTGTCTGGGCACAACTGGACGGGAGCGTGCGGGAGGGCTCGGAGGCGAGCAACCGCGGAGGGCGCGGCTGGACGATAGCCCGGATGCTGGCCGGCGTTGTGTTGGCGGTCACGGGCCTGGTCTTGCTGAGCACCCGGGGTCAGGGACTGGCGCAACTCCTGGACACCGTGATCCCGGTCTTGGTCGTGTTGTTGGGGGTGATCTTCATCTTGACGCCGTATGCCGCACGACTGTGGCGCGAGCTACGCAGTGAGCAGGCCGCTCGGGTCCGAGCCACTGAGCGCGCCGACATTGCGGCGCACCTGCATGACTCGGTGCTGCAGACCTTGACGCTGATCCAGCGTCGCTCGGCCGATCCACAGGTGACTCGGTTGGCCAGAGCCCAAGAACGCGAGCTGCGGCAGTGGCTCTTTGCCGGAGTCGCCGATGAGCCAGCTACCGTGGCGAGCGCTTCCGCAGAGGCTGCGCACGAGGTGGAGGATCGTTACGGCATACCGGTTGACCTGGTGCTGACCGGTGATTGCGCATTGACACCGGAGACCAGCGCGATGGTGGCGGCCTTGCGCGAGTCCATGGTCAACGCCGCCGCGCATGGCGAGGCGCCGATCTCGGCATACCTGGAAGTGGGACAGGGCGTCGTCGAGGCCTTCGTGCGCGACCGAGGGCCCGGATTCGATGTTGACGAGGTCCCGCCGGACCGGCAGGGCGTGCGCGAGTCGATCATCGGTCGTATGCAGCGCCACGGCGGCAGCGCCAATGTGCGTCGCCTAGAGGTCGGCACCGAAGTTTCGCTCAAGATGCCGCTTGATCAACGCACGACCGCCCCCGCCGAGGAGATGCGCCCATGACCTCTGTTCCTGTCGGCCTGCGGATGGTGCTGGTCGATGACCACCGCATCTTTCGCGCAGGCGTGCGCGCTGAGCTGCAAGAGATCGACCCGCAGTTCGAGATCGTGGCCGAGGCCGGCACCGTCGACGCCGCAATTGCAGCTATCCGTGAGCACCTGCCCCATGTGGTGCTGCTCGATGTGCACTTGCCCGGCGGATCTGGCAATGGTGGGGCAGACGTGCTGCGCGGCTGTGCCGGTTTGGTCACGGCGACGGGTGAGCCGGTGCGATTTCTGGCGTTGTCGGTCTCTGATGCCGCCGACGATGTGATTGCGGTGATCCGCGCTGGCGCGCGCGGCTACGTCACCAAGACCATTGTGGGCTCGGACCTGGCGACCGCCGTGCGCCGGGTCGGGGAGGGCGATGCGGTCTTTAGCCCCCGCTTGGCCGGGTTCGTACTGGATGCGTTCGGTGCGACAGCCGGTGAAGTGGCCGAGGTCGATGAGGAGTTGGACCGGCTGAGCGCCCGGGAGCGGGAGGTGATGCGGCTCATCGCGCGGGGTTATCAATACAAGGAAGTCGCCAAAGAGCTCTTCATCTCGGTGAAGACCGTCGAGACTCACGTGTCCTCGGTGCTGCGCAAACTGCAACTGTCGTCCCGGCACGAACTGACCGCTTGGGCGATGGATCGCCGCCTCCTGTGACCTTGCCTGTTGGGAGTCGAGCGCAGTTTCGGGCGCCTCGTGCGCGGTCTCCGCGCAGTTGTTTCGGAAATTTCTCTCACGGTGCATCCAGGAATGCCTTCACGGCAGAAGTGGGATCGTATGCGCGGCACTGTGGCTGCGCCTGATCGAAAGGCTGCACTATGTCTCTTCGCTCCCGTCTGACTGCTTTCGTCTCGGCTTCCGCCGTGGCAGCAGGCCTGACCTTCACGGCCGCGGCGCCGGCTTCGGCGCTCAGTGACGGCGAAACGGCCGACTTCCTAGGCCAGTTGACTGCCTCATACAACGACCCCCTGGAGAGCGCCAACGACGGCAACCCCTACGACTTCGACATCGTCACCAAGGCTGTGCTGCTGACCGGCACCGACGCCACCTTGGCCGGTCTCGACTCCTTCACCCTTTTTGCTCCGAATGACCGTGCGTTCGAGGTTCTGGCCTACCGTCAGGGCTTGTTGGGGGACGACTTCCGATTCCGCAGCACCGTCGATGAAAAGGCTGTGACCGAGGCGCTTGTAGAAGGCCTCGGCGCAGAAGCAATCACCACAGTTTTGCTCTACCACGCCATCCCAGGCGCCAAGGCGGACGGTGAGAACATATTGACCGGCTTCAAGAACCGTCGCCTCGAGACCGCGACCGGTCAGGGGCTCGGCGTCAAGGTGGTCTCGCGCAGTGCTCGCTACCCGCTGATCCTGCTGCGCGACAAGGACGGCCGCCGCTACAACGACTGGGTCGTGCCCAGCAAGATCGATGTTGTCGAGACCGACAACGCAGTGGTCCACGGTGTCAGCGACGTGCTGCTGCCCAACCTCTGATCCAGGCGTAGACCACCACTCAAACAGGCACAATACGCACCGATCTGGGACATATCTGATCTCAGTCGTTGTGCCTGTTTGAGTGGCCCTCACGCAAGCTGCGGCATGCCTGGTCACGTCGTTCCTGACGAGCTTCGGCGCTCGATTCGGTCGAGCGCCGTGCTCGCAGCGATGGCCAGGATGACGGCGGCTGCGGTCAGGATGAGCCGCTCGATCCCGAGATCCACCCCGGTGGCGAGGCTCCCTCCAGAGCCGAGGAACAGGATCGCGAGCACCCCGTAGTGGGCTTGACGCACGATGTCCTGCGCGATGCCCCAGGCAACCGTGAGGAATGTGCACGCCGCGGCAGCAAGCACGAGAAGCGGCGGGGGCATCACGACCACCAGGACGATGGCGGCCACCACGCCGGTGATCGTCCCCGCCAGCCGAGCCCGGCCCACCGCGCGTGCTGCCGAGGGTGAGGGCTGCAGTACGACGGCCAAGGTGAGCAGCAGCCAATAACCATGACCGACCTCGAACGTCTGCGTGATAAAGACACCCGGCCCGGCCAAAGCGGCGAACATCGTAGCGTGGAGCCAGGCAACTCCTCGCTCCACACCGGAGGCGCTGCGCGGCAGCCGTAGCCCGACACTGAGAAGTTCGATGAAGGCGTAACCCACGCCGACCCAGATCGCCACGTAGATGGCGGGAGTGGGGAGGGCGATCGAGGAGAAAACTGCGGCAATAACAGGTGCGAAGACAGCGATACCGGACACCCTGATGCTCAAGGGACCTTGGGCGACTGCCAAGACGACGACCACGGCTGCACTCGCCCACGGTGACGATGAGGTCAACGATCCACCGAGCGCGCCGGCCATGAAGAGTAGGCCAGTCCCCAGCCGCACCGACCGCGTCGATTGCGAGGTCGCTGATCTGACCCCAGCGACGATACCCATCCCGGGGCCAGTGTCGTGCCGGCCCCGGTGAGCCATGCGACGAGGCCACCTGCAACCAGGACAGCGACTAGCAGCCACCCGGCGAGGACAACAGCCGGTGTGGGGGGCACCAGCGCGATCAAGCGTCGATCGAGACGGATCACTGCTCCACGGTATGCCTGGAGGTGGGCTGGTCGCTCAGAGGTTGATCATGTGACCGGCGAGGCTGTGCACGGCCTCCTTGACCGACTCGCCCAAGGTGGGGTGGGCAAAGATGTTGCGCGCAACCTCATCAGCCGTCAAGTCCCAGCGCTGCGCCAGGTTTAGCACTGGGAGCAACTCGGTGACGTCGGGGCCGATCAGGTGCGCACCGACGATTTCGTTGAACTCCTTGTCGGCGATCAACTTCACGAAACCGACACCGTCGCCGAGCCCGGCGGCCTTGCCATTGGCGCTGAACGGGAACTTCGCGACTGTGACGTCATACCCCTTCTCCTTGGCCTGCTCCTCGGTATAGCCCATCGAGGCGATCTGGGGGTGGCAGTAGGTGGCGCGCGGGATGAAGTCGTATTCGATCTCCATCGTCTCCGCATCCGCGATCGTTTCGGCGGCGACGAGGCCCATGGCCTCGGCGGTGTGCGCCAGCATCAGTTTGGCCGTGCAGTCGCCGATCGCGTAGACACCATCGATGTTCGTCCGGCCGCGGCTGTCGATAGCTATGGCGCCGCGTTCGGTCGTTTCGACACCGATGTCCTCGAGACCGAAGCCCTCGATGCGGGGTACGAAACCGATCGCCTGCATCACCTTGTCCGTCTCCAGGGTCTGCGACTCGCCGCCATCGGCGGGGGATACGGTGACTTTGACCTTGTCGCCCGTGTCGTCTATCGACTCGACCTTGGTGGAGGTCATCAGCTTCACGCCGAGCTTCTTGTAGTGCTTGGCGAGCTCCTTGGAGACCTCGGGGTCCTCCAACGGCACGACCCGGTCGAGGAACTCCACGATGGTGACCTCAACACCGAAGTTGGCCAGCACATAGGCGAACTCCACGCCGATGGCGCCGGACCCGGCGATGACGATGCTGTCGGGCAGTTCGTCGGTGAGGATCTGCTCCTCATACGTCACCACCCGTTCGGACAACTCGGTGCCGGGGATGAGTCGGGTGTACGCACCGGTGGCGATGATCAGGTTGTCGAACGTTAGCTGCTGCGTGTCGCCTTCGTTGAGATCCACATCCATCGAGGTCGGACTGGTCAAAGTCCCCCATCCATCGACCTCGGTGATCTTGTTTTTCTTCATCAGGTAGTGCACGCCCTTGACGATTCCGGCTGATACCTGGCGGCTGCGCTTGTGGGTGGGGGCGTAAGCCATGGTCGCGTCGCCCTCGATGCCGAACTTCTTCTTGTCGTGCTGCAAAGTGTGCGCAAGCTCGGCGTTCTTCAGCAGAGCCTTGGACGGAATGCACCCGACGTTCAGGCAGACCCCTCCCCAGTACTTCTTCTCTACGACGGCCACCTTCTTGCCCAGCTGGGACGCGCGGATTGCCGCGACGTACCCGCCAGGTCCGGCGCCCAGGACAACAACGTCATAGTGATCAGCCATGGCGTCAGTATGCCGTGCACCGCCTCAGGTGGCGAGCGTGCCCAAGGGGCACTCTCAGGATGCAGGGATGCGGTTGTCGGCCCTAGTCTTCCAACGGCCGCACTCCGATAGGTGGTGAGTGATGGGCGAGGCTGCCCTACCGTTCCTCGGTCGCGCCGCCATGCTCGAGAGAGTGCAGGCGCTAGTGGCCGAAGGCCTCAGCGTTGTCCTTCAGGGGGAGGCCGGTGTAGGTAAGACGCGGTTGGCCGCGGAAGCGTTGCGAGGCGAGGCCGCTGCCGGACGGCCGATAGACAGGCTCCTTGCTGACGAGAGCAGATCCGGTGTCCTGCTCGGCGCCCTCAGCCCGCTGGGCCCACCTGCATCGGTTGCTGTCGAGGACCAGGCTGCAGTGTTCGGGTGGTTTCTGCGCCACTGGCGTGGCCGCGGCATGGAGGGGCGGCCGGTCGTGGTCTGGGTCGATGACATCCACCATTGCGACCCGCTGTCCGACGCAATCCTGCGACACGCTGTGACGACTCGGACGGTGCAGCTCATGGCCACTCATCGCAGCTGCGAGCCGCTCGGTGATTCGGCTCTATCGCTGATATCGGAGGGAGTTCTGCTGCCGATAGTCCTGGGTCCCCTGGACAAGCCAGCCGCCAGTGAGCTCGCACGGGCCGCGATGCACAGCAGGATGGGCGACGTCACACTCGATCCAGAGACGCTGGACCAGGTGCACGACCTGGCGGCAGGCAATCCTTTGTTCATCCGTGAGCTTGTGGCAGGGCTCAACAGCAAGGTCGACCTACGAGCATCTACGACTTTGGTCAGTCTGGTCGAACGACCGTTGGGTGACTTGTCGCCATCGTGTCGCCGCACACTAGAGATCATCGCCCTGGCTGAGCCTGCGCCGGAGAGTCTGCTGGCGCCTCGTCGGGGTGATCTGCACCTGTTGGAAATGAAGGGCCTGGTGGTCCGCCAGGACGGTTCGGTTCGGGTGGATCATCCACTACGACGAGCCTGGGTGCGCCGTGACGTGGGTCCAGTGCTTGCCGAGGTTCTCGCCGATCTGCTCGAACTCGTTCATACGTCCGATTGTCGCGCTGAGATCGACATCGGCCGGCTCATTGAATGGCAACTTGACGTAGGGCTTACCCCCGACCCGGTGGAGTTGGAATACGCGACCCGGCGTGCGATCGCTCGGCGAGATGGCCCAACGGCCACGCGATTTGCCGCAGCCGTGCGGGGCGCACAGGCACCGCTCTTGCGCGGGCAGGCCTTGGTCACCTCCGGTCGTATGGAGGAGGGGTTGGCCGCGCTGGGCCGGGCCGCCGACGAGGGTCCTCTGGGGGCGCGGGCGGAGGCGGCGTTCGCCGAGGCTACATATAGGGGCCTGATGATGGGTGACTTTCCGAGCGCCCATGCTGCTCTCGATGCTGTGGACGCTGAGGGGATGCCGCGCGACCTGGCCCGCCATGTCGTGATCGGTCGGCTGTGGCTGTGGATCTTCGGCCCTATGGGCGACACTCAGGCTCTGCGCTCCGCCCGAGACATGGCGCTGGGCGGGCCGGACGACGCCCTCACGTTCGAGGTGTGTGCCAGTGCCGCGGCAGTGTTTCAGCATGTCGCGAATGACCCAACCGACATTGAGCCACTGATCGCTCGTTGCGCTGAGCTGGAGGGTGTAGTGCACCTGAGCTCTTCAGCTCTCGCGCGGATGCGTGCCGTGGAGGCGTCGTGGAGGCTATCCCAGGGGAACACGGAGGACAGCAGCCAGATCCTGCTGCAGGCACTCAAGATCGCCGAGCGAGAGCATGACCTGGAGAGCATCGCGCTGCTGGCTGGCAACGTAAGTTGGATGCTCGCTTTGACGGGGCGTCTGCGCGAGGCCAACGGCATGGCCGACATGCTGGCGTTGGTGCCGCCGACCGACGACTGGTATGCCATGCGCTCCGTTGCTGAACTGGTCCACAGCGGCAACCGATGGCTGATCGAGCAGGGACAGGCGCCTGACCTCTCGGAGCGGGTGGCCGATGGTCGCGTCAACCTGGAGCGACTCTTCGCCACCAGGGCGGAGATCCTGCGTCGTGAAGCCACCGGGTCGGACCGTGACGACGACCGACTGCACAGCACGCTGCAACTATTGGCGGCCCAGCGTAAGCACCTGTGGGCGGCTCTGTTTGGTCTGGAGGTAACAGATTTGGCCACTAGCCGCGTCGTGCATGAGTTGCTGTGGACGTCGAGCCAGCAGATGTCGGGTAGTGGGATCGTGGCTGTTTCCGGGATGGTCGCGCGAGCACGTCTGCAGCAAGACGGGGCTGGCCTTCTCGGTAGTGCTCACGCTTTGGAATCGACGGGTCTCCACGCGCTGGCCATGCGGGTGTTTGCCGACGCTAGCGCGGTATGTGGTGCGGGGACCGCTGAGGGCATAGGTGCCCGCGCTGGTGTCTTGCGAACTCTGCGCGAGTACGACGGGCGATACCCGCAGTGGCTTGAGGCTGTCGACGGCCTTCCTACCCCTCGGCAGATGGAAGTTGCGTGGAGGGTGGTCGACGGTGCGGGGGCGAGCGACGTGGCCGACGAGATGTTTCTGTCCGCCCGCACGGTCGAGAACCATCTGCATCGCGTCTACCGAGCGCTACAGGTCCACGGTCGTGAGGAGTTGATCGCCTTGCTGCAACGGCCATCTAGACCACCACCATGGCGTCCCGATGGCTTCTAGCCTGTGGGACCCACTCAATGGCCGTTTGCCATGCAACCTCACTCGCCGTGGCCATGGGTGCGGCCAGGGGGGAGGATGAGCCTATGAGCATCGACCAACAGATCGTGTCTGAGAGCATCACCATCGACGCGCCAGCCAGCGTGATCTTCGACATTCTGGCTGACCCCCGACAGCATTCACGGATCGATGGCTCGGGCTCGGTCAAGGGCTCCACGGTCGGCCCGGACCGGCTTGAGAAGGGCGCAACGTTCGGCGCCAAGATGAAGCTGTTTGGGGTGCCCTACAAGATCAGCAACCGGGTGGTCGAGTTCGAGGACGACGCACGGATCGCCTGGCGACACTTCGGTGGGCATCGCTGGCGTTACATCTTGAAGCCGCTGGGCGATGCGCAGACCGAGGTCACTGAGCAGTTCGACTACTCCCGCTATAAGAAGATCCCAGCCAAGGGCTTGGAGGCGGCCAACTTCCCGGCCCGCAACCGGGAGGGTATTCAGCAGACGCTGCGCATCCTGAAGACGACAGCTGAGCAGGACGCGCGGTAACTCCACACTCAGCGACAACCTCAGGATGGCCTGCCCCTCGCTAGATGCGCTTCGCGTCGCCACAAACAGCCGGCGAGACGGCGGCACGACGCAGTGGCTGTCATCGGGAAGTCTCCGGGGCAGCCTCGCTTTGACCTCGCTCTCGAATCGCTGATCTGGATCGACCGGCGACAGACAAGCAAAACGCGCGCAGACAGGTGGAACGCGCTCAGATCGGTGCCTATGTGCGCAAACCTGCCTTTCGAAGGGCACACCTGCGCGCACATCGCTCGTGGACGCGAGGGCTCTTGCCACCTCCGATGCGTGTTGGTCCTCGCCGAGTTGAGCGCGACGCTGTGGACGTGGAGCGTTAGCGCCGCCCTGAGACGGTCATCGGCGTTGGTCAGGGC
>JBATUU010000182.1:0-4390 GCA_049671385.1 Ornithinimicrobium sp.
GCGCCGCACTGACCGGCGACCCGCTGGCGCTGGCCTCGGCGCTGGCCAAGTTGGAGCGTGGCACCGCCGCCGCCCCGCTGGCCCCGGAGCCGAAGCTGCAGAACGCCGCGCACATGATGATCGCCAACCCGTTCCGGGCAGGCGACGTCAAGAGCCTCTTCGCCACCCACCCGCCGATGGCCGAGCGGATCGCCCGGCTAGAAGGTATGGCAGGCGGTCCTCGGCGTTACTAGTCATCGATGTGGCGCATTGGCTGGATCAGGCCCGCAGCGGCTTGAAGGCTCCGGCCCACCGCTCGAGCTGATCCAGCATGGTCTCGATGTTGCCGTCCTGGAAAGGCCGGGGCGTCATCGTGCTGAAGTCCTCCATGTCGTCAAAGATCGAGACTGAGACCTGCGCCCGCACAGTAGCGATCTGCAACTCGCTGAGCACCTGCTTCAGAGCCTCGGCCGCTCGGAGGCCACCTGAACTGCCGTAGCAGACGAGGCCTGCTGCCTTGTCGTTCCACTCGACATACAGGAAGTCCAAGGCATTCTTCAGTTGGCCGGGCATCCCCCGGTTGTACTCCGGAGTGACAAAGACATACCCGTCGTACGCCGCGATTGTCGCCGACCAGGCTTTGGTGTGCTCTTGGGTGTAATCCTGCGCGGCGGCTGGCGTGCCCTCGTCAAGGTTCGGCAGGTTCTGATCGGCGAGGTCGATCAGGTCGTAGGTTGCATCGGTGCGCGATGTCGTGTGGTCCATGAACCACTGAGCCACCGTGGGGCCAACGCGCTGCGGCCGACTGGAGGCGATGATGACGGCGATCTTGAGGTCAGTGGGCATGGGGGCTCCTGTGTTGAGGTGATCGGTGACGGTAGGGGCGCTCGGTGGAAAGGGCTGCGACTTATCGCCTGTTGGTGAATTGCACGGCGAAGTCCAGGTCGGCTTCACGGAGCAATTGCTGAACGGCCTGGAGGTCGTCGCGTGACTTCGATGTCACCCTCACCTCATCACCCTGGATCTGGGTCTTGACCGACTTGGGGCCCTCATCGCGGATCATCTTGGTTACCTTCTTGGCCTGCTCGGAGGTGATCCCGTCTTTGAGACCAGCGTCGAGACGGTACTCCTTGCCGGACACACGAGGCTCACCCTCGTCGGAGAGCTCGAGTGCTTTCAGTGAGACGCCGCGCTTGACCATCTTGGTCTGCAAGACATCGAGGACTGCCAGGCAGCGCTCGCTGGTGCTTGCCTTGAGGCGGATCGCCTCTCGGGCCAGCTCGACCTCTGCGCCGACCCCGCGGAAGTCATAGCGCTGGCCGATCTCCTTGGCTGCTTGATTGACCGCATTAGCCAACTCCTGCTTGTCGACTTTGCTCACAACATCTAACGATGAATCGGACATCTGGACTCCTGGTCTGCAGGGGCCGCCGCGGATTGGCTTCAGGCCCGAGGGTGACTGTTATCCTTTCATCCGTTCGATCGCGGCAGGTTGTCCGAGTGGCCAATGGAAGCGGACTGTAAATCCGCCGGCGTACGCCTACGCAGGTTCGAATCCTGCACCTGCCACCGAGTTCGAGATCTCAGCCCCGGCTTTAACGGTCGGGGCTGAGTCGCGTCCACCCTCGATCAACCCCTGACGACCGGCCATGTCCCGATAGACGCCTTCGCGGGCCGACAGTTGCTTGTGGGTGCCAACATCGGCCACCTGGCCGGCCTCCAAGACCACGATCTGGTCGAAGTCCACCACCGTTGAGAGGCGGTGGGCCACCACGAGCAGTGTGCGGTCATGTGCCACGTCATTGAGTGTTTGCTGCAGCCGATGCTCGGTGCGCGAATCCACCGAGGAGGTCGGCTCATCCATCAAGACGATCGGCCTGCTGCCCAGCAGAGTGCGGGCCCAGGCGAGCCGTTGGCGCTGACCGCCGGAGAGTTTGGTGCCGTGCTCGCCGAGGTCTAGATCGAGACCGGCGCCGTCCCTGGACCGGTCCAGCAGGTCAGCCAGGTCGACGGCCCGCAGCGCCTCCACCAGCTCAACATCAGTGGCCCCCGGGTCGGCCAGTCGAAGGTTGTCGGCCAGAGTGCCACTGAGCACCGGGGCATCCTGCTCGATCAGGGCCACGTGCTGGCGCAACGTCGCGCGCGGAAGGCGAGCCAGTGGCATACCTCCCAGGAGAATGGACCCCGAGGTCGGCTCATAAAACCGCTCGATGAGCGCCAACGTCGTTGATTTGCCTGATCCCGACGGGCCCACCAACGCGGTCCGGCTGCCGGCGGGCACCGCAAAGGACACTCCGCGCAGGACGACTTCGGGATCGGCTGCCGAACGTGGCTCGGAGTCGGAGCTGCTAGGCGGAGTCGCGGCGGGATAGGAGAAGAAGACGTCGGCGAACTCCAGCACTGGATCAGAGGAGGTGCCCTCGAGAGCTGTGGCCAGGCGCAGCTCCGTCGCTCCGTTGCCCTGACTGTCCGGGGCGCTCTCGTCTGCGTTCTCGGCGTCCAGGCGCACCACGTCTTGAATGCGATCGAGGGCGGCCAGCCCAGCTTGGATCTGAACGAAGGCGCCCACCGCAGAGCCGATCGGCAGCACCAACAAGAACAGGTAGAGGATGAAGGCCATCAGATCACCGAGCGGCATCGACCCATTTGCGACTCGAATACCGCCAACGGCTAGCACGACCAGAAAAGCAGCCTGGAGGCAGATGGACATCAGTGGGTTGATGATCGCTGAGAGCACGGCGAGCCGGACCCCGGCGTGGTATGCCGAACGCGCGTCTTTGTCGATCAGCTCGGCTTCGCGGTCCTCAGCGACAGCCGCCTTGATGGTGCGGATGCCAGAGAGTGCACGCTCGACTGAGGACGACATCGCCCCGACGGCCTCTTGAGCATCCTTGCTGGCCACGCGCACCCGGCTGCCAAGGATGAACGCAGCGCCGACTCCGATCAGCACCGTGCCCAGGGTCAGCGCAAACAGCAATGGGTCGATGATGATCATCAGCACCACGGCGGCGACAAACATCAGCGTCGAGGAGATGACCTCGAACACACCTGAGGTCACCACGCTACGCAGGAGCGTGGTGTCTGCCCCCACCCGAGACATCAGGTCACCCACCCGGCGTGCGTCGAAAACCTTGACCGGCAGTGACAGCAGGGACCTGACCACGCTGCGGCGCACCCCCAGGACGACCCGCTCGGCAGTGCTCTGCAGCAGGTACGTCTGAATGCCACTAAAGAGGGCGCCGGCCAAGGTCACCGCGATCAGCAGCCACACGAGGCTGGCGACGGCCTCGCCCGCACCGACTGAGTCGACCAACTGCTGCAGCATGAGGGGCTGGACGACGGCGAAAGCGGTCGCGAACAGTGAGGTGATGGCCACCCAGATCAGGGACGTGCGGTGTTCGCGAAGGTATGGCCACATCTCGCGTAGGTGTGCTCGCGCGGTTTGCTCACTCTCTGCCGCCCGGGTGGGGGGTGCATCCTGAGTCGGCTGGGCCATCTGCTCAGTATCCGTCAGGGAGTACAGCAGGCCGCAAAGGCAGGTTGAAGCGGGTGTCACCCACCGGTCAGGAAACGACAAGTGGGCGCATAAGATTACGCTACGCTGTATATATTCTGCTCTATTGATCGAAGGAACCGGATGACAACCACTCAACACGCAGACCGCATCCTCTACGCTGAGGGCATGACTGCTACGGCCACCACCGCGCCCCAGGCGCTGAGCAACCAGACCTTTATCGACCTCGAGGATCAGGTCGCCGCGCACAACTACAACCCGCTGCCGGTCGTTGTCGGCGAGGCTGACGGCATCTGGGTCACCGACGTCGAGGGCACCCGTTATCTGGATGCACTTTCCGGATACTCGGCGCTGAACTTCGGTCACCGCCACCCCGATCTGGTCGCTGCCGCCAAAGACCAGTTGGACCGCTCGACGCTGACGAGCCGTGCGTTCTACAACGACCAACTCGGACCGTTCTGCCGGGACCTGGCCGAGCTCGTCGGCAAGGAAAGCATCCTGCCGATGAACACGGGTGCCGAAGCAGTCGAAACCGCCTTGAAGATCGCCCGCAAGTGGGGCTACAGCGTCAAGGGAGTCGAGGCCGGGCAGGCCAAGATCATTGTCATGGAGGGCAACTTCCATGGTCGCACCACGACGATCATCAGCTTTTCGGATGATCCCGAGGCACGCGATCACTACGGTCCGTACACGCCTGGATTCGAAACCGTGCCCTACGGTGACCTGGCCGCGATCGAGGCCGCGATCGACGACAACACCGTCGCCGTTCTGGTCGAGCCGATTCAGGGCGAGCAGGGGGTGCAAATCCCCAAGGAAGGCTTCTTGCCTGGCCTGCGCCTACGAAGGCGTCGAGGCTGACATGTACACGCTCGGCAAGGCGCTCGGTGGTGGCATCGT
>JBATUU010000183.1:0-4893 GCA_049671385.1 Ornithinimicrobium sp.
GCCCCCACCGGCGCCGAAGTCCGCTGGGTATCTCTCGGCGCCCAGCTCAGCACCGGTCACCAGCTTGTTCGGCTATCGCACACACCCCGTACTGGGTACCCAGCGGCTCCATGCTGGTCAGGATTACGCAGGTGCCTGCGATGCGCCGATCAGGGCAGCGGCGGACGGCACGATCATCGCCACCCCGTCCACCTCCGGTGGCGGCAACAAGATCATCATCGACCACGGTGTGCATCGCGGGGTCAATCTGACCACGGTGTCAGCCCACATGTCTTCGTATGCCGTCCGCTCCGGTCGAGTCTCCCGCGGTCAGGTGATCGGGTATGTGGGCGACACCGGCCTATCGACCGGCTGTCACTTGCATTTCGAAACCCGGGAGAACGGCATAGCCGTTGACCCGCGGTCGTGGCTGTAAACTGACCTGCTGGCCCAGCCCACCGGTGTGGCCGTAGTCAGCGGAGGATGTCATGGTCAAGGAAAGCGGCGAGCGGCTCATCGCGAGCAACAAGCGCGCCAGCTATGAGTATCACCTCGAGGACCGGGTCGAGGCTGGCCTCGTGCTGACCGGCACCGAGGTGAAGTCGCTGCGCGAAGGCCGCGCCACCTTGGTGGATGGCTATTGCACTGACTACCGCGGTGAGTTGTATCTGGAGAACGTGCACATCCCTGAATACCTGCAAGGCACCTGGACCAATCACAGTGCGAAGCGTCGGCGCAAGTTGCTGCTGCACCGGGAGCAGATCGACAAGATGGTCATGAAGGCCAACCAGGCTGGGCACACGATCGTGCCGCTGCGCCTGTACTTCAAGGACGGTCGAGCCAAGGTCGAGATCGCCTTGGCCAAAGGTAAGAAGTTGCACGACAAGCGCCAGACCATGCGCGAACGTCAGGACCGGATGGAAGCCGAGCGGGCAATGTCTGCTCACCTGCGCCAGCACGGCTGATCTTCGTCGACGCCGTGCCTGCAGCCGGTAAGAGTGCCACCGGCAAGAGCGGGTGTGATTTGAGCTGGCGCAGGGTCCGCGCTTGACCAGCCAGGGAATTGAGTTACCGGCAGCGGCGTTGAAGCCGTAGTCTGATGACGTTGACAACTACACAGTGTGATGTGGCCCCCACAGGGGGGTGATCGGTTTCGACGTTGTTCGGCCAATCAGGGGAAGCGGGTCGAGGATGCAAGGTCATCTCGTCAACGCTCCTTGCAAAACCCATAGGTGCCGATTCCAAGCGCACCGACTTCGAACTAGCCGCCTGAGTTAGTCATGGAGTCCGTCAGCCTGAGGTAGTTTCCGACTCAGTGTCTGGCGTCATCTAGGAAACTCTGCTGCGTGATCATGTTGCGGGATCACGTGGGACTCTTACGCAACTGAGCCTGTCAGGGGACGTGTGCGTGCGAGCCCTGGGGCTGAGAAAATCCATAGCGCACTGCACCCGGAGAAGCCCTGGTTTCCCGGCAGCGGACGCGGGTTCAATTCCCGCCACCTCCACCACCGTGGCCACATCACACGAGTTGCACTCGACCCCCAGTATCCGATCGATTACGGCGGAACTGGGGGTCTTCGTGTGCTTGCCGGGAATGATCAGGGGCCCGGTGTCGCTGAGGAGCATATGACTGTTCCCACACTTGACCTGAACGACGGCACGACCATTCCTCAACTCGGCTTCGGGGTTTTCCAGGTGCCCGCGGAGGAGACGAAGGCGACCGTGCTGCAAGCGTTCGAGGCCGGCTACCGGCATATCGACACCGCGCAGATGTATCAAAACGAGCAGGGCGTCGGCGAGGCCATCGCCGAGTCAGGGTTGCCCCGGGAGGACATCTTCGTCACCACCAAGTTGAACAACGGGCTTCACCGCCCCGACGACGCGCGACGATCCCTCGACCAGTCTTTGGAGTTGCTCGGCCTGGACCACGTCGATCTGTTCCTGATCCACTGGCCGCTGCCAACCCGCTACGACGGCGACTACGTGTCGACCTGGCAGACGTTGGTGGACCTGAGAGACGCAGGCAAGACCATCTCGGCCGGGGTCTCCAACTTTCAGCCAGACCATCTCGACCGCATCGTTTCCGAAACAGGCGTCGCGCCGGTGGTCAACCAGATCGAAGTGCATCCCTACTTCGCCCATGACTACGCCCGCGGAGCCTCGCACCGGCATAACGCCCTCGTTGAGGCCTGGTCACCGATCGCACAGGGTGCGGTGCTGGACGACGCCGTATTGACCGATCTTGCAGGTGAGTTGGATCGCACGACCGCCCAGGTGGCTCTGCGGTGGCATGTGCAGCGCGGCGACATCATCTTCCCGAAATCGGTCAACGCCAAGCGGATGAAGCAGAACTTCGAGATCTTCGACTTCGAGTTGAGCACCGATCAGATGCAGGCGATCAGCGATCTTGACCGCGGTGAAGAGGGACGGCGTGGCCCGAACCCCGATGAGATGGATGTCATTCCCGACTGATCCTCGGGCGACTTCATCAGCGGACCTCGTGCTGTTCTGTGAGTCGGCTCTCGATGGACTGATGCCCTCCTCGACACCGTCTCGTCTGGGGAGCCCGGGGCACAACAGTTGGTAGGACCGCACCAACGGCTTTCACGTTCGCCTCGTTGCCGTTGCGCGTGGAGGTTCTTGTGTTCGTCGGATGGACTGGCGCTATTCTGGCGCCGTGGCTGACGAGACGACTGCCGTTGCGGAGGAATCGCCAGATAGGCACGCGGCTATTCGAGAGCTGATAGTGGTCATCGTTCTTTCGGTGACTGCTGTCCTGACTGCGTGGAGCGGCTTCGAGAGCAGCAAATGGGGCGGAGAGATGTCGATCGCCTTCTCGAAGGCGTCGACCCAACGCATCGAGGCCTCTCGGCAAGCTGCATCTGCGGACGCGGCTCGCGCCGTTGACCTTGAGGTCTTCGGAATCTATCTCGGAGCCATCGCTGCGGATGAGCCAGACCTAGAGCGGTTCGCTGAGGAGCGCTTCAGCGAACACTTTGACCTAGCCTTCCAAGAGTGGCTGGAGATGCGGCCGCTGGAGAATCCCTCGGCCCCCGACAGTCCGTTTGCCCTGGATTCCTACATACCGCCCGGCTCTGTTGAGGCAGCCGCAGCCGACTCACGGGCCGACGCCTTCTTTGCAGATGCCCTCGTCTTCAACCAGCGCGGTGACAATTACACCTTGGTCACGGTGCTCTTCGCGTTGGTGCTCTTCTTCGCCGCCTTCGCGAGCCGTGTTCGCGCCATGCGCTCGTCCTGGATACTGACCGGCGCCGCCACGGTGCTTCTCGTCGTAGGCACTGGTTTCTTACTGTCTTTCCCGAAGATTCTGTGATTCTGAAGTGAACGGATGCCGTGTCGGTTTGGGGCGCGTCGACATCACGCCGACATCGCCAGGCCCCACCATGGGATGGGGGCCGATGGGACGAACTGACGCGGCTCCGCCTACGAACCATGACCAGCGGATGTTCGTGACCGCGCTCGCATTGGAAGATGGACAAGGCAGACGCGTCGTCCTGGTGAACGCTGACCTGCACGCCGGTGGTTTGCATTTGTGGAGGGCAGCTGTGGCGGCGAGCGGACTGGACGCCTCACGAGTCGTTCTGTGCGGCAATCACACGCACGAGGGGCCGGGACAACGCTACGGCGGGCTGATGTACACGCTGATGGCCGGTCCCGCGCCTCTAGCTCCATGGGCCAGCACCCGCCGGCTCGCTCCTTTGATAGCGGAGGCTGTGCACAGGTCCATCGCCACGCTTACCCCCGGAGGAACGTGCGTGGTGCGGCCCGTGGTGCAAGGCGTCGCGAGCAACCGCGCGGTGCCAGCCTGGGTGCACTACGACGCCCTGGCCCGCTCAGAGTTCCTAGCCCGGGGCCACGTGGACCCGGCCGCCCCCCTTCCGGACAGACTGCGAGATCCCAGGGCGACGGTCATCGTTGCTCGCTCCGTCGACGGCACCATAGACGCAGCCCTGGCATGGTATGCAGTGCACGGGACAGCTTTGGGCGCCTCATGGACGACTTACGGTGCAGACCTATGGGGTCCGGCCCGCATCGAAGCTGAGAAGGACGGCACGACTGTTGGTTTCGGTGGCGGGTCGAGCGGAGACATTTCGCCGCTCCCGATAGACGAGAGTGGGCAACGTCGCGAAGCCGATGACGGACGGCCATCAACGCAGGGCAACAGGCTCGCCGCAGCGGTTGGTCGACCACTCGGCGGCGCGGTACGCGAGGCGGTGAACAGCGCACGAGACCACGTCGACAGTTTCTCAGTGTCTGTTGCTCATGAGCAGTGGAAGCCACGTCGATCCGGCCTTCCTGCGCCGGTCAGTGGCCTCGCCACAGTCGGCGGTGGCGTGGACGGCCCGACGCAGCGGTGGGGTGAGGTGGCGCAGGGTGTGCATGCGCCGCGTTATCAGGCGTTGCGTGACCGCGCCCACCCGCATGCCGACGGACAGGGGCCCAAGGTGGGGATCATTCACGCGTACACGGCCTTGCCAGTTCCGGTCGACTGGCTTTTCCGTGCCCTCGCCCCTCAGCGTCTGCCATTGCATGTCATCCGGATCAGTGATCACGCCTTCGCTACGGTCCCAGGGGAAGCGACAACCATGACCGGAGCGAGGATCGAGGATGCCGTGGCTACCGCTTCAGGACATGGGGGTTCGGCGTCTGTGATTGGGTTTGCCGGGGACTACGGCGGCTACTGGGCTTCGCCTGAGGAGTTCCAAGAGCAGCGCTACGAGGGGGCCTCAACGATTTTTGGCCGCGACGCGGCGACTCGTCTCACCGAGCGGCTGGGAAGGCTCGCTGCCCGCACGTAGTGAAGTGTGAAACAGCGCCGTTGGCAAAGACAGCAGTAGGTTGCACCTTCCGTGATCGTGATCACAGATCTAGGGGAGCCAAGAGCCAAGACTG
>JBATUU010000184.1:0-9627 GCA_049671385.1 Ornithinimicrobium sp.
GTCCAAGCGTCCGCGGCGGAACGGACTACCGGCAGGTATGACGGTCTCATCCGGGTATGGATGAAACAACCCGTGCCCAAGCTCGGACTGCTCGGCGTGCGGCCGCACGTCCGGCGTACTCGACTCACCGCCATGATGCTCCACGAAGTGGCTGACCGACTACGACGTCGCGGCGTGCGCGAGATTGCGACCCGCACCGACGTCACGAACGCGGCGTCACACGCGATGGCGCAACGCCACGGCGGCATATCGGGTCGCGTTAGCGTCGAGTACGTCCGGCACGCAGCGCATCCAACATCGCACTAGCGGCATGCCCAGAGCCATAGGGCGTCGCGACGAGGGGATCGGGCCGCTTCCTGGATGCAGCGGCTGGCAGCGCAGGGCCAGGCTCCACCAGCACGTTCCACCCGCCCTCGGTGGTTTCTGGCCACTCGGTCTCGGTACGCACCGTGGTGCAAGGCACCCGCAGCACGAACGCCTCTTTCTGCAAACCTCCGGAGTCGGTGATCACACCTCGTGATTGAGCAACAGCAGCGATCAACTCGGGGTAGGGAAGTGGGTCGCGCAGCTCGATTGCCCCGTGGCGCAGCGGTATGTCGTGCTGCCCGGCACGCTCGACCAGCCGGGGGTGGGCCAGCAGCAGCACGGGGTGATCGACGGCAGCCAGGGAGTCGATAATCGCCTGCAACCGCCTCGGGTCGTCGGTGTTCTCAGCGCGATGGATGGTCGCTACCGAGTAGTCGCCCTTGCTCTCACCAAAGATCGGTGTGGTCGCTTCTGCGGCGGTCGCCGAGGTGGTCGTGCGGATCCGCCCGTCTCGAACCATCATCAGGATGTCGACCATAACGTCACCGACGAGCACCGAGCGTTCGGTCAAGCCCTCCCGGTCGAGATGGTCCATCGCGACCTGTGACGGCGCCAGCAAAAGGTCGGCGCAATGATCGGTCGCCACCCGGTTGATCTCTTCGGGCATGGCCCGGTTGAACGACCGTAGTCCAGCCTCTACGTGCGCCAGCGGTAGGCCGAGTTTCACAGCAGACAAGGTCGCCGCCAGGGTGCTGTTGGTGTCGCCGTAGACCAGCACCCAGTCGGGGCGTTCACCCGTGAGCACCTCATCCAACCGGCCCAGCATCGCCCCGGTCTGCTGGCCGTGGGTTCCACTGCCGACACCAAGATGCAGGTCGGGTGCTGGAATCTTCAGGTCGGCGAAGAACACGTCGGACAGCAGCCGGTCATAGTGCTGACCGGTGTGCACGATCCGGTGATCGACGTCGCGACGCGCGCACTCGGCTGCGATCGGCGCAAGCTTGACGAATTGTGGTCGCGCGCCAACGACGCTCAGGACCCTCAACGAGCCTGTTTCCACACCGGAGCATGCTCGAGCCGGTGCCCGAGGCATGCGGCATCGAACCTCGCGAAATCCTCGCCGGCTGATCGCATACCAGTAGCGTACGACCCATGCGTGTGCTGGCCGTGACGACGTGGCTGCCGACCCGCGAGCACCCCAGCACCGGGGCATTCGTCGTCAAAGACGCACAGGCGATCGCCGACCTCGGCCACGAAGTAGCCCTGATCCACCTTGTCGCGGCGCATCAACTCATCGATGCGACTCGGCCGCTCCGGTCGACCCGCCACGCACTGCGCGATCAGGACGCGACCGCCGGTGACATCCCGGTGACACGCATCCTGATGTCGACCACCAGCCCCAGATCGATCGGGGTTGCGGGACGACGATTGTCCCGGCTGTCTCGCGGGGCAGACCTGGTGCACACCATGGCCTTTCCCACCTTGCTGCCGATGGCCGGGTGGCGACCAGCCGCCCCATGGGTGCATACCGAGCATTGGTCCGGTCTGAGCGCGCCGCAGACGTTGTCATACACGTATCGCCTCGCGCTCCCCTGGCTACGTCCACTGTTGCGTCGCCCCGATGTTGTGACGGCGGTGTGTGATCACCTGGCCGAGCCCATCGGTTCGATCCGTGCGCAGCGGGCAACCGCGGTCGTGCCCTGCATCGTGCCGCGTCCTGAGGAGCTTCAGCCGCGCCGTCCCGAGGTATGCGCGGGCTCACCGAGCCACATCAATGTGGTGTTCATCGGCGCGCTGATTGATCGCAAAGACCCGCTGCTAGCCGTGGACGTTCTCGCCGCGTTGCTGAGTCGCGGGATGAGCGCACGACTGCGCTTCATCGGAGAGGGACCGTTGGCCGACGCCATTGCTGAGCGGTCGAGCCAGGCGGGCATCGCCGACTCGGTTGAGATCGTCGGCACGTTGGATCGCAAGGGCGTGTTGGCAGAACTTGCCCATGCCGATGTCTTCCTCGGCCCCACACGGGGTGAGAACTTTTTTGTCGCCTGCGCAGAGGCCATCCAATCCGGACGTCCTGTCGTGGTCGGCGCCACCGGCGGTCACGGCGAGTACATCGACGCCCGCGTCGGCATCACAGTGAAGACAAACCAACCTAGTGACTATGCCGACGCCATCGTCGAGGTGCTCGATCGCTGCACAAACATGACGGCTGAGCAGATCAGCGGCACCATCGCTGACTCCTTCAGTCCGAGTGTCGTTGCAGCGCAGTATCAGGATGTCTATGACCAGGCCATCGACCAACACGTTGGACCCGGGGAATCGGCATGACCGATGTCGAAGTCATCATCGCCGTGCATACGCCGACCCGCCCGATTGCCCAGGCCATTGCCAGCATCACCCACGGCAACATGGACCGTGCCGGGGGACGGGTCGGCCTGCGCGTGGTGTGTCACAACATCGATGTCGAGTCGATAGCAGATGCCGTCCCAGCGGCACTCCGTGCCCAGGTGACCTGGATGCAACATCGCGACAGCGCGAGGAGTGCATCGGGGCCGTTCAATGCCGGGATGCGCGCCAGCCGCGCCGAGTTCGTCTCGATCATGGGCTCCGATGACAGGCTGCAACCCGGCGCGGTTGCGTCCTGGATTGACCTCGCACGCAGCACCGGGGCGGACTGTGTGCAGGCCCGCCTCGCCATCGGCACGTCGGCCCGGCCAGTGCCCACTCCGCCCACCAGACTGAGTCGCCGCCGCCATCCCCGCCTCGCCGACCCCGTCCGTGACCGGTTGAGCTATCGCAGCGCTCCCCTTGGGTTGGTGCGCAACGAAGTCCGTCGGCGCCTGGGTGTCCAACTGATCGAGGGTATGCCGGTCGGCGGCGACGTCCCGTACGTCACCCGGTTGTGGTGCGAGACGAAAGTCGCCGTGGACACAACTGGACCGGCATACGTGATCGGTGAGGACGCCACCGACCGGGTGACCTACCAGCCGCGACCCCTTGCCCAGGAGCTCGCTTTCGTCAGTCACCTGCTCGCAGCCGACTGGTTCACCGCATACCCCGGCGCGATTCGGTCCGCCATTGCAACCAAACTGCTGCGGATTCACCTCTTCGGCGTCATCAGCAACCGGCCCGATCCCCAGTGGTGGAGCCCGACCCAGCGTTTCGCCCTCGCGGAAATCACCGCCGATGTGCTGGCCGCCGCCCCTGACGTGTCCGACCCGCTCTCTCGCGCCGACCACGCCGTGATCGATGCGATGCTCAAGCCGTCCATGCCGGCGGAGTCGATGATTGCCGCAGCCGGAGCTCGCCGGCGCCACGGTCAGCCTGGGACCCTCATGCCCCGACAGCTGATGTACCTGGCGCATCGCGAAGCACCGCCGCGATTCATGGCTGCGTCGTGGCGGTCCAGCCACCGACCCTGATCGGACTCAGGGTTGAGGGGGCCAAGACCAGGGCAGACCCCCATATCCGTGCGCGCTGGTATCGGCGAACGTAGAGCCATGATCACAGTTGAAGCACTCACCAAGCAGTACGGCGACTTCACGGCCGTCAACGATGTGACGTTCACCGCCGAGCCTGGCCGGGTCACCGGCTTTCTGGGCCCCAACGGCGCTGGCAAGTCCACCGCCATGCGGATGATGGTGGGCCTGACCAAGCCGACATCGGGCCAGGTGCACATCGGTGGCCGGACGTTCACCGCCATGGAGAACCCCGGCCAATACGTCGGGGTGCTGCTGGACGCATCAGCCCAGCACGCGGGCCGCACTGGTCGCGAGATCCTCGCCATTGGCGCTCGCACCATGGGCCTGCCACGCCAGCGGGTCGACGAGATGTTGGAGCGGGTCAGCCTCGACCCGCAGGAGGCTGGTCGGCGAGTCAAGGACTACTCCCTGGGTATGCGCCAACGCCTTGGTATCGCAGCGGCGCTGATCGGGGACCCGAAGGTGCTCATCCTCGATGAACCCGCCAACGGTTTGGACCCCGCGGGCATCCGCTGGATGAGGGACCTGCTCCGCGGCTACGCCAATGACGGCGGCACGGTGTTGTTGTCGTCGCACTTGCTGCACGAGATCGAGGTCATCGCCGATGACCTGATCGTGATCGGCCGAGGTCAGATCGTTGCCCAGGGCACCAAGGCCGACCTGTTGGCTGGGGCTGGCACTGTCGTGCGCACCCCGCAGCGGTCGGCTCTGGCTGCTGCGTTGACTGACGCGGAGATCGCATATACGCCAATGTCCGAGAACGGCCTACGAGTCGATGCGAGTGCCGCACAGGTCGGCGAGATCTCGCTGCGCGCCCACGTGTCGCTGACCGAGCTCGGCACTGCCGATGGGGCAGGGCTAGAAGAGATGTTCCTGGAACTGACCGCTGAGACTGCACGAGAAGGAGTTGCGGCATGAGCGCTACGACCACTCCCGAGATCACGACCCGTACGCATGGCACCACGGATACTTCCAGCGGAGTTTCGGGCGCACCCGGTGAGCCCGCCACCCGGGAGGAGGCGCGGCGCCAAAAGCGCATCCCGCTGACTCGCTTGGTGTGGGTCGAGTTCACCAAAATGTTCGACACGCGGGCCGGCTTTTGGCTCTTGGCCGCCATCGGCATCCTCGCCGTCATCGCCACGGTCTCGGTCATCCTCTTCGCGCCCGATGAAGCCATTGCCTACGAGTCGTTTGCGCCGGCTGTTGGCATCCCGATGTCGGTGATCCTGCCGGTGATCGCTATTCTCTCGGTCACCAGCGAATACGGCCAGCGCACGGCATTGAGCACGTTCACCCTGGTGCCGCGCCGCGGCCGAGTCATCGCCGCCAAGGCCATCGTCATCCTGACGATCGGAGTGGTCGGGATGTTGGTTGCCTTGGGCGTCGGCGCACTCGGCAACCTGCTGGGTGCCGGCATCAAGGGACTCGACCCCGTGTGGGGGATGAACCTCACCCAGTTCGTCAACATCATCTTGGCCAACGTGCTCGGGATGGCCATCGGATTCATGTTGGGAGTGCTGATCCGCAACTCGCCCGGAGCGATTGTCGGATACTTCGTGTATTCGCTGGTTCTGCCCGGCATCTTCAGCACGCTCGCCGCGTTCCAGGAGTGGTTCCGTGATCTGCAGCCGTGGGTGGATGTCAACTTCGCGATCGGTCGATTGTTCGAACAGAACGAGGGATTGAGCGGTGAAATGTGGGCCCAGCTCGGGGTCACCTCGGTCATCTGGATCTTCGTGCCTATGGTGGTCGGCCTGGTGATCCTGCTGCGTTCTGAGGTGAAGTAGCGCGCCGCTGGGTGAAGACACCCATCCGGTGGCGTGCACCGCACTTTGCCAGGGCTGGGACGTATCCTCGCCACGTTGGTCACCCGTCGTCGCCTCGTCCCGGTCTTAGGAGCAGCATGCAGATCGCGGTCGTCGCGCTGGGCAAAATCGGCCTCCCGTTGGCCGCGCAGTTTGCCGGCGCCGGTCACGATGTGGTGGGCGTTGACATCGATCGCGTGGTTGTCGACCTCGTCAACCAGGGCCGTGAGCCCTTCCCGGGCGAGGTCGGGCTCGCCGAGGCTCTCGATGTGCTGGTGCCCTTGGGACGGCTGCGAGCAACGACACAGTACGCAGAGGCGATCCCTAGCGCGGATGTCGTCGTTGTGGTGGTGCCGTTGTTCGTCGATGAAGCCACCGGCGCGCCGGACTTCACCTGGATGGATGCCGCGACGACCAGCCTGGCCGAGCACCTGAGCCCCGGAACACTCGTCATCTACGAGACGACGCTGCCGGTGGGCGCTACGCGTCAGCGGTGGAAACCGATGATCGAGCAGACCTCGGGACTTCGCGAAGGCGCCGATGCCCCGGCAGAGCGTTTTCACCTGGCCTTTTCTCCTGAGCGCGTGCTCACCGGTCGCGTCTTCGAAGATTTGCGGCGCTATCCCAAACTCGTGGGCGGTCTGAACCCAGCAGGCACCCAAGCAGCGATGGACTTCTACACCGCAGTCCTGACCTTTGACGAGCGCGAGGATCTGGCGCGCCCCAATAGTGTCTGGGACCTGGGCAGCGCGGAGGCGGCGGAACTCGCAAAACTGGCCGAGACCACGTACCGCGACGTGAACATTGCCCTCGCCAACCAGTTCGCCCAGTTCTCGGACACGGTGGGACTCGACGTCCATGCTGTCATCGAAGCCTGCAACTCCCAGCCTTACAGCCACCTGCATCGTCCCGGCATCGCGGTCGGTGGACACTGCATACCGGTCTATCCGCGGCTCTATCTCTCGGGGGACCCGGACGCCAGCGTCGTCGCAGCAGCCCGCGCTGCCAACGCCGCCATGCCGGAGTATGCGGTGGCGCGCGTCGAAGAGGTCCTCGGTTCACTGCGTGATCTGCACGTGGCGGTCTTGGGCGCCGCCTACCGGGGGGGAGTGAAAGAGACGGCGTTCTCGGGAGTCTTCGCGACCGTGCAGGCATTGCGCTCCCGCGGCGCAGTCGTCACCGTGCATGACCCGCTCTATACCGATGGGGAGTTGAGCGCTCTTGGCTGGAGTCCCTACCGCCTGGGCGAATCTGTCGATGTGGCGATCGTCCAAGCTGACCACCAGGACTACGCGTCGCTGACGCCCGCTGATCTGCCCGGCCTACGGCTGCTCATGGATGGCCGGCGGATCACTGATCCGGCAGCGTTCACCGGCCTACCCCGCCTGACCATCGGCGGCGGCGTCACGCCCACCCTATGAGTTGGCTCACCGCTGCGCCCGGATTGGTGGGCTTGGCGCTGATCTGGGTGCTGCCTGGCGTTGGTGTGCTGCGACTGCTCGGGGTGCGCGGGATGGTGGCCTGGGGTGCGGCGCCGGCCGTGACCTCCGCTCTGGCCGGTGTCGGCGCTGTGGTGTTCGACTGGGTTGGACTGCAGTGGTCGCTGACTACAGCTGGGATCGGAGTGCTGCTGGTCTGGCTGAGCGCCGCTGCAGTCGGCCGCCAACTCGGCACCCTGCGCTCGCCTCCTTCGCGTGTTGCCGGCCAGCGACCTCTGAGTCCCGCCGAACGTGGGTGGTTAGCGTTGAGCTGGGCGTTCGGCGGCAGCGTGCTTGCGGGCGGGATGATGGTTGGAATGCGCGCGGCGGATCAGCCGCCGCAGGCCTGGGACGGGATCTTTCACCTGAACGCCGTGTGGTTCATCCGGGACACCGGCAACGCCTCAAGTCTGGGCAGCTTGGCCCCGATGTATGCCGACACGATCGCGCCCTACTACCCGACGGTCTGGCACTCGATCGTCGCAATCGCGCCGGGTTTCGAGCGAGTCACCGAGGCAGCCAACGCATCCTCGATCGTGCTCGGATCGGTGATCTGGATCGTAGGGCTGATTGCGCTGGCCAGGGTGGTCTGGCCCGAACATGCGCTGCCGGCCATCCTGACCCCGGTGTTGGCCTGCACGTTTGTGACCTTCCCCGACGTGGCGGTCTCGATGCTGGCGGTCTGGCCGTTCGCGCTGAGCATCGCATGTCTACCCGGAACGCTTGCCCTGCTGATCAGCGCGATTCGCAAGGATCTCGGCCCAGCACTGCACGCGGCATACGGCATGGGTGTGGCAGCGGCCGCAACCGGCGTGGTGCTGTCGCACGGGTCCGGCTTGTTCTCGCTGGCTCTGTTGGCGATCCCGGTGGGCGGGGTCCTCGCGGCCCGGCAAGGTATTCGCTACTGGCGTCGGGGTCACCGGTTGCTGGTCGCAGCAACGGTCTGTGCGGTCGTGATCGGCGGGGGAGTAGTTGCCGTAGCGGTGCTGACCTCAGGGCCGGTGACGTCGATCATCAACTATCAACGCGGCGGGCAGGACAGCTATCTCCCGGGCTTGCGGGCGTTGCTCTTCGACCACCCGCTGATCTATGTCTACGACGTGCGCGCGGTCAACATCATCGTGACGTTGCTGGTGTTGCTGGGTGTGGGGGTCTGCTTGGTGACCAAACAGGCACGGTGGCTGGTCGTTGCCCTCTGTGTCTGCGCAGGGCTCACCTTGCTCGCTGCTGGACCCCCGGAGAATCCACTCCGGGTGCTCTCGGGTCTGTGGTACACCCAAGCCTCTCGGATCAATCAGATACTGCTGGTTCCGGCGATCATGTTGGCCGCGGGGGCGGGTGCGTGGCTGGTGCGAAGGGTCAGCCGAGGCGGGGTCATTCCGGTGGGGGCGGCTATGGCCGCATTGGTGCTAGCGATTGGGTCCTTGACGTTCGGGTTCCGGTGGCCGATGCATACCCAGGTGATGGCTTCGACCTACTCCACCTGGCCCATCGCCTGGGGCACCATGCTCGAAGAAGATGAGATTGCCATGGTGGACCGGGCGGGGAGCACCTTGCCGCGGGATGCGGTCGTGCTGGGAGAGCCGACTGCGGGGCTGCCCTTCCTGCTGGCCCGCAGCGACGTGCAGGTCGTCTACCCGCAATTGACGCCGATCAGCGGCTCACCCGAGCGGCTCGTGCTTGCACGTTCTTTCGACCGGTGGCGCACCGACCCGCAGGTATGCGATGCGGTCCGCTCGCTCGGCGTCACCCACGTGTATGCCGACACCCTCACCTTTGCCGAAGGCGCCAAGTGGGAAGAAGAAACTCCCGGATTGCGTAACTTCCGGCCGGACGCAGACTCCTTCGAATTCGTCGACTCCGGCGGAAAAGCCTCGCTCTGGCGCTTCACCGGTTGCGAAGCACCCTCCTAGCCTACGGTGGCAGGATGCGCTCGCGCTGTGAGCCAGACCAGTGCCACTAGGCCCACTGGCCGCGCTCGATCAGCACGTCCTTGAGCACGTCTGCTCGGTCGGTGACCAGGCCATCGACGCCGAGGTCGAGCAGTCGATGCATGGTCGGTGCGTCGTTGATCGTCCACACATGCACCACCCGGCCAGCCCGATGGGCAGCCTGCACCGAAGCCGCCGTCACGATCGGCACGCGGTACTGAGCCAGCGGCACCTGCAGCGCATCCACGTCACGGAGCACCCGGCTCACAGCACGGTCGGACATCCGCCCCGGCAGGACGCCGCCGGTCACAAAGCCAGCCCCCACCCTGCGTCCAGCAGAGCTGGCCACCGGCGCACTCAGGCGCGTGACAACGTCCCGGCGACGACGATCAGAGAAGGAACTGATCAACACCCTGTCGTGGGCTCTCGCGCGTTCGATAGCTGCCACCGTCGCTGTGACTGCCGAGTCTGCTTTGACATCGATGTTGACCCGCAGGTCCGGCCACGTATCCAGCAGTTCATCCAGGCGGGGAATCGGCTCGCGCCCCTTGATCAGCGCTCGGGAGACTCGAGTCCAGGAGGACTCTTCGATGCTGCCCATGGCATCACTCACGCGGTCCAACGT
>JBATUU010000185.1:0-2629 GCA_049671385.1 Ornithinimicrobium sp.
GGGGTGCTTGCCGACCTGAATCGACAAGGCACTGAGGCAGATGTGCCGGGGTCAGCGACCCGGTGGGGTTTCACCTGGAACCACCAGGACAACACGTCAAACCTGTGGTGGCCTCAGGGCATCACCACCAGCGCCGACGCCGCCCCCGCAGAGCGCGTCGAGGGCCGGTCCCTGGTGCTCAGCAGTTGGTATTGCAAAGGGGGGCCCACCGATCGGCAGGGCAGCCGGATCACGGTCGTTGATCTCGACACGCTGCGCTATCGACATGTGCTCATCGTTCAGGCTCTGACCTCTTGGTGGGGCCGGGTCCGCCTCAAGCCGTTGCATATCCATGCCGGCGGCCTGGTGTGGGCCGGTGACCACTTCTACCTTGCAGGCACTCGACGCGGCCTGTTCACCTGCCACACGGAGGACATCCTCAAGGTGCCGCCGAGTGATCAGACCTTCGGCTACAGCTATGTGTTGCCGGTGCGCTTCGCCTACCAGGCCGGCACCAGCGAGGGGCAGGAGCAGCTGCGCTACTCCTTCCTGTCGTTGAACCGCGGGGCCACACCACCGGAGATGATCGCAGGTGAGTACGGCCGGGACACCATGAGCACCCGGATCGCCCGCTATCGCCTCGATGCTGACACGCTCCTGCTCGACGGTGACGACAACGGCCTGTCCTATCCCACCCTGCTCGACGAACGCGGAGTCGGTCATATGCAGGGCGCCACCGTCGTAGGGGGCGGGTTCTACGTGACCGCGAGCCGCGGCAAGCACAAGGGCGGCCACGTGTATGTCGGCCAGCCGGGTGACCTCACGCGGCACGAAGGGGTGTTGCCACCAGGGCCGGAGGACATCACCTACTGGCCCTCAACAGACCAGCTGTGGTCACAGTCTGAATACCCAGGCGCTCGCTATGTGTTTGCGACGGATCGGGCCCAGTTCGACTGACAAGAAGTGCGCCCACTCAGGTCAACGTTTCTCGTGCCAGCCACGCTCAGCGCGAGTCGTTCTCCACGTGAAAGACCTCCTGATGCACCGTGCCCGGGTCCGCGCCCGCACCGGCTAACACTTCTCGGACACCCTCGACCATGCCGTGCGGACCGCAGACAAACCATTGGTCGATGTCTGCGACCGGCACCCGCTCGGCGAGGAAAGAGGTCATCCGCTCTCGGTCGATCCGCCCGGAGAGGTCGCCGCGCACCTGAAGGTCAGCGTGTGACGGCGGGCGCGTGTCTGCCGATGGCTGACCGGAGAGGACATGCTGCACGATCAGCCGGTCCGGGTATGTCTGCTCCAGGGTGTTGAGTCTCTGCAGGAACATGATCGAGTCCCGGTTTCGACTGCCGAAGAACACAGTGACCCGCGACAGCGGCTCCTGCTGCAGCGCTGTGGATATCAGCGACATGATGGGTGTGATGCCCGATCCCGCGGCCACCGCAACGTGCTGTCGAGGGTGCTGTCGCAGTGTTGTCCCTGTGGGCGAGAAGACCGAGGCAGCAAAGTCTCCCCATGGGGTCATCACCTCGAGTTCCTGGCCAATTCGGGCGTTGTCGCTCAACCAGTTCGACATGACCCCACCGGGCACCCGTGCGCTGGCGACCTGCACTGTGCCCGAGGCCACATACTCCGGGGCCGAGGTACAGATCGAGTAGGAGCGACGCACGTCGGCACCACCGATCTCGGCGCGCAGCGTGAGGTACTGCCCAGGTTCAAAGGTGTATGCGTCGCGCAAGGTCTCCGGCACGTCGAACGTCACCGCCACGGCGCGGTCGGTGAGTTGTGCCACCTCGCAGACAGGCAACCGATGGAAGGAAGGGCGCCGCCGCGGTGGCCTGCTGATCAGCACGTTCATAGGTGAAGAACTCTACGGTTGGCCGACCCGATGACTGGACACTCGGGTGTCGCCGGACGTGGCTGTGCACGATGCGAGAGAATAACGACGTGACCGATGCCGAAGATGCGACCCACACCGGTGGCGACCAGCCGGCGCCGCCGCAGACTCCTGGTCCTCTTGCCGATGCCAGCGTGCGTACCGGTCGCCCTAATGACGCGCCGGCCATCGGCGCGGTGCAGGCAGAGACGTTCGCCGCGGCCTACACCGATGTTCTCCCGGCTGAAGCTTTGGAGCAGTTTCATCCTGATGCCTTCGCCAAGGTGTGGCGCGATGGGATCAGTGCCCCACCCAGCCCGGCCCATCGGGTATTGGTGGCCTGCGCCGGCGAGCAGGTCGTCGGGTTCGCCGCCCTGGGACCAAGTAGCGACGCCGACGAGACGCTGCCCGCACACAGCGGAGAGTTGTTCCTGATGTGTGTTCACACGGCCGCGCGACGCTCTGGTCACGGGTCGCGACTCTTGAACGCCAGCGCGGACACCTTGAAGGCAGCCAACTTCACCGTCATGACCTGTTGGGCACTCGCTGAGGGGCAGGACTTCCTCGCATTCGCGGCCGAGTCCGGTTTAACCACAGACGGCGCCTGGCGCGATCGAGTCGTTTCTCCCGACGGAGCGACGGTCCGTGAGGTGCGACTCGTGGCCCACCTCGACGGGTGAACACCTCTGGCCGCGGCCCCTCGCCGCGCCTACGACTCACGCCAGCGACGCGGCACGGTCTCAGCGTCGGTATCGCCACGGGCACCTACGG
>JBATUU010000186.1:0-9644 GCA_049671385.1 Ornithinimicrobium sp.
GAGTCTTCGGTGGGTTCGTCGAGGAAGTTCAGTTCCGGGGGCCCGGGCTCGGGCTCTGGTGGTTCGGGTGGGGGCCCGGTCAGGTCTTGGCGCAGATCCTCGATCGTGGTGGCGTGGGTGCGCATGAAACACCCCTGGTGCAGGTGCATCCCGACGAATGTGACTCCGCAGACGAACCCACACCCGGCGGTGCAGTCACCGGTTTCAGCCCGAGCCGAGGATAACGTCAAGCCTGCCTGATTGGTGTAGCTCCCCATGGCCTTGTCCTCGGCTTGCGTGCGGGTGTCGTGCTCGGTGGTGGGAGTCTCTTCCAGGGCACGATCTGAGCTCAGGTCTGCTTGGTCGGCAGGGTCGCTGTGTGTCGGTTCAGCAGGCCCTTCGGGGGGCTCGGCGGCGGGCGATACTGGAACCGAACCAGTGACCCCGGATGGGGTGCTGCCCGGCGGTGGCGGTGGCACGAACTCTCGTTGGTTCCCGGGGTCGACGTCGTCGTCGGTGCCACCGAAGATTTCTTCTAGCCGCAGAACGACGCGCCTGCCTCGGTTCGGCTTGGTCGGGTCTTTGATCGAGGGCTCGCAGTGGATGGACCGCGCCAGCGTTTTGCACACGACCTGCCCGCCATCTGGCCGCTTGGCATGACCGACCTTCAAGATGCCCTCGTCGACCAGGGCCCGCATGACTGTGCCGGGGTCTATCGCGGAGGTGTCGGTCATCGCGGCGGCCGCGGCTTTGACGGTGGCTTCGAGGCTGGTTCGCTCGCACACCAACTCGGGTGAGGTGTCGCCGGCATGGTCAGCGTTGGTGTTGACGTACCCCAAGTGGATCGCTCGGTCGGGGCGGCGCCAATCCACCACCGCTGTCGAGGGGTAGTCCATGGTGCTCCCGGGCGCGGTGCGGGTGGTGCCGACCCACCCCCACCGCGCCTCGAGGAATTGCGGTGCGCGGCCGTCGTAGATGTCGCTGGCGTAGGCGAGCCCGTTGGCCATCGCGTATCGCAGCAGGTCCCGGACCCGTTCCCCGGTGGAGCTCACCAGGTCTGGGTCTTCGGCGTACTCCGCGGCCACCAACAGCGCTTGCGCGACCCGCTGTCGCCACCGGTTGGCTTCGTCTTCGGTCAAGGCATCGGCTTCGGTGAGGAACTCGATCATTAACGCCCACCCGGCGTAGAGCTCAGCGATCTTCACGCTGTGCGCGGCATAATTCGGCTGCTGCACCGGGTAGTCGGTTACCCACTGCTTGAACTCGCGGCGCAGCGTGTCCAACCGCAGCAGCACGTCGTTCCTGCCTACCTGGGCCACCCACTGCAGGTAACTCGAGGTCAGCAACGCCCTGGCGTGCCGTGATTCCAGCCTGTCCAGCTCTTCGATCGGGGGCAGCTCGATCTCGCCTTTGGACAGCGGAACCATCAGCCCGCGGCGGCCACCGGAGGCACCGGCCCGGGGTGGTAGTTCGGTGGTGATCAAGCCGGTCGCTCGAGGACGGCCGCCTTCCAACGTTTCCTGCCCATCGCGGGAAGACCTGGGCCGGTCTTCGGCGTTGTGCAACATCCGCATCAGGTCTTCGAGCCGTTTGTACGCCTGCTCGGCTCCCTGGGTGGGCGCGTTGTCGTCGAGGAAGGCCAGCGAGTCTTTGACCTGGTGCAGCATGATCCGCAGCGCGTTGGTCGTGGCCCCGTTACCGGACAAGGACGTCAACGGACGCAGCCGGTCCCACAGCTCGCCGTAGTGGTGCATCGTCAAAGCAGCCAGCCCGGTCTTGTAGACCCCCGGGGACCCGGACAGCACCGTCGACCACTCGTTGGGGCACAGTACAGCCCGGTACGCGGTCCCTACCAGCACCGCTGCGACACGGTCTGGGAAGTGGTCCATCATCCCCGCCGAGTGATTCAGGAACGCCGACCGCAACCGGGCCGGTTCTTGGGTAGGCATGGGCAGGTCGAATCGGGCGAGTCCCCCGGATAGGTTGCTCGGCGCCGGGCGCCAC
Source organism: Ornithinimicrobium sp. (assembly GCA_049671385.1). Classification (GTDB taxonomy): domain Bacteria; phylum Actinomycetota; class Actinomycetes; order Actinomycetales; family Dermatophilaceae; genus Ornithinicoccus. The sequence goes on from JBATUU010000186.1 coordinate 1,984, forward strand.
CCTTGGGCACCGATCGCCCCGTTCGCGGTGACCCAGAAGTCTTCCCCGTCGACGTTGCGCCACCCAGTAGCCCGGTAGGACGTCACCAACTTCGCGGCGGCAGAGACCGTGTTGATCGCCGTGATCACCTTCTCGCGGCCGCTGCGACTGGTCGAGTACGCCAACCCCGGCACCGGCAGGTTCGAGATGAAGGACCCGTCTTCGTAGTCCTTGGCGCTGACCCGGAACACTTTCGGTTCCTCATCGGGAGTGGTGCGCAACTCGATCGCGACGTGCGTCAACGAGGGCAGCGAGACAGTTTTTTCCTGGCTCATCATCGGGTCTCGATCGCCCAGAGCGTCCAGGTCGATGTTGGACTCCGAGAGCGCGTCCTCAGCTTCAGCGAATTCCTTGCGGCACAAACGAACCTCACAGTTCAGCACCCGGGAGAAGATCTGCTCGTAGTAGGCATCTTCTCCGCGGCCTCGCTGGACCGTTTTGATCTCAACGAGCTCCACCCGGCCGGCCTTGGAGATCACGACGTCGAAGTCCGGGGCAGAGACGTGCACCCCGCGGTGGGTGATCGACCCTCCACCCCCACCGCCGGGCAACACCCGGGGTTGCCACCCTGGCCCCGGGTCACCCTCAGGCACAGGCTCGTGGTCGCCGGGTTCGGGTGCTGGGGCAGCGACCGAAGCAACCGCGCGGGTGGCGGCGGCGACCGTTTTTGCTAACAAGTCCGGTGTCCCCGTCAGTTCAGCGGGAGCGATCTCGTCTGCTGCTTGGAACATTGAGGTGGTCAACGTCGTCGCTGATCGCGCCACACCGATAGCGATGTCGCGAGCCTCACCCGTCCATGGATCTTCCGAGACGGGTGAGGTGGTTTTCACCAGTTTGATCGTGGTGTCGATCAGCCGGGCGTGGGCTCGGTAGGCCTCCTTGGCCCAACGTTTTGCGTATCGTCGCCGGTCGCCGGCCTTCGCGCGCCGTCCTTGTGCGATGTCGTACTCGGCGACCTGCAACTGTGCCAGGGTCTCGTCTTCACAGGCCTTGATCTCTGTGAGATGGCCATGCAGACCTTTGAGCTGGAACCAGGCCTGCACCCCTTCGATCGGCACCTGGACCAGCTCGTCCAGGTTGTGTCCGGCGTCTAGGTGGTCGCTGAGGTCAGCCTTCGAGCTGTCGACCAGGGGCAGCAGCACGCGGATCTCAGCCGCGCCGGCGTCAGTGAGCAACTGGTGCACCTGGGTGCCACGTGTCCACCCGGCGTGATCCCGGTCCAACACGACCGCCACCCGCCCACCAGCAAAAACGGGCGCCAAGTGCTTCTGGAACCCGGTCGCACCGCCAGGGTTCGTAGTGGCCACGACCCCGGCCGCCTGAGCGGCGTGCACGTCTTTCTCCCCCTCGAGGAGCCAGACTTCACCGCCGCCGGCGACGGCCTGCTCGACCAAGTCCTGGCCATACAGAAACTCTTTGAATCCGGGGGGCTTCTTGCCCCATCGTCGACCATCCCAAAACTCCTGAGGAAAGACCTTCGCGGCGCAGCGTTGGCAGATCTTGCGGTCGACTCGGTGCACCACCTTGCCGCCGAGGTCGGCGTATTCGTACGTCTCGACCTGCTTCAGGTTGTGCTGGCAGTCCGGCCCCTCGGCTACAGCCGGTGGCGGCTCTTGATCCAACAGTTGGTGGAGATCCCCGGCGATCTTGGTGGGCAGAGGGCCCAACTTCTGGTAGGTGCTCCCCGTGCTGCGGGTGCGAGGCAATTTGCGTGGCGTGCCCGACCCGCCCGTCTTGTTGTGTAGCGACCACCGGCGGTCATCGAACAGGTCGTCGAACTCGAGCCCGAGGTAGCGGGCCCAGTCCTCTTGGTCGATGCCTGAGCCGCAGGCGTAGCAGTGCAGAAGGGTGCGGCCGCCGAACTCCGTCGAGGTCCAGGTCAGGTGCAGCGAGGGGTGGGTGTCATCGTGGGCCGGGTTGACGCACCGGACCAGCAGCGATCCGTCACTGAGCCTCTTCGGGCTGCGCCCAGTGACCCGGACCGCGGCTTCTTCTGCTCGGACGAACGAATCTTCTGGGGACCATGCCGGCGGCAGTGGCATTGCGGTGCTCACCGGGTATCACCCCCCCGGCGGCGCGAAATTATCCGGCTATTGCTCTGGCATTCAGTGTGCGGAGTCGAGACTGAACGGCTCGCTCCCGCGCCTCGGCCTGCTGTGCCCGAGCCACATCCACCACTCGTGCTTGAAGATCTGGATCCTGCGACCACAGCGTCGCTAACGCACGTAGCCGTGCCGGTGCCGGCACCCCGTCCTGCTCGGCGGATGCCCCCAGTTCGGCCCGCAGCGACACGCTCAAGTCCACCGTCAGCCGCCGCATCCCAGCCGGTACAGCCATCAGCCCTCCTCGATTGACCCTTCACACCAGGGTATGACTGCAGGTCAACACCCACCCAGGAGGCGTGAGATGACACGCCCAACGGCTGGGCGGTGTTCCATGAAACACCGCCACGCAGTACAGTCATGCAAGAACCACCTTTGGTCTAGGGATGGATCGGCCCCTTCGGGGGATGTGCATCAGGCGCGACACCTGAGAAAAACTGAAAACCGCTGAGAGTCCGGCAAGACACTCGCGATGAAGACGACAAATGCCTCTACGGTCCGGCAAGACCAGTGGGGGCATCGTCGTGTCTGGGGCTACATCAGCTCGCCACCCCCTCGAACTGCAGCTCAGACTGCTCAGCTTGGCCAGCACCATCGGTGCGGAACCCCGAAGCAACTCGCAAGATGGCACGCACGTAGTCGGTGTAAGGCATACCCAGTTCCCCGCACCTGCTTTCGACATCAATTGCCAAAAGCTCGTCAGCGCGGACGTAAATCCGTTGAACCGGTCCGATCCGCTGGGTTCCGTCGCCGACACAGACCTGAGATGCGGCGTATCGGCGCAACTGATCGCCCGTGACTGCCAAGTACCCGTCGAGATCCGGCAGATACGGGCTAGTAAAACCGTGGGCCATGGCCAGGACTGCGTCGCAGTAGCGCGATGCCGAGATGTCGAGTTGCCGAGCACGGTGGTGGAGCTCTTCGAGCAGGGCGAGCTCCACACGCGGCCCATACGTGTGCCGGTTTCGATCCAGGCGTGGCCGACCCGGGGGGTTCGCGCTTCTCCTCGATGGCATGCCCCAACCGTAGGGGTGGGTTGCGAGAAACCTAGGGAGGTTGTTGCGTGCCGGTGTGTCGGCCTTCCGCACCCATACATCCCGTACTCCGTCCGCTCGCGAATTACACCCTTTGCACCGGGTAGGTGCGATCCTCCCGACCATTCGGACACCGACCCGAAAAGATCTTTAGAGCTCGGAGTCCGGGCTTGGGTACCCATGCGCGGTGACCCACGGAGCCCCCCTTTCTCTGTAAATGTGGTGAGCACTGTGAGCGGGAACGTGTTTGTGCAGGTCAGGTGGCTACTGGCTGCTCACCACCGGCTCGCGCAGATTCGGCTTCGGCGGGGCTACTCGCCGTTTTTGTGCAGGTCAGGTGCAGGTCGACTGCTCACCACTACTCACCACCAAAATGTGGTGAGCGAGGTTTCAGGGCTTGGTAAGCCGCTTTCTGGCTCGGCCTCGGCTGGCTTCATAAAGTGTCACACACTTTTGTGTTACACTTTATTATGAGCATCGAGTTCACTCCTAGTGCTGAACGCCACGGTGTTTCACGTGAGGACGCGCTGTACGCGATGCTCCACCCAGACGGAATGGAGGAGGTCGAGGGCCATGAGGACGAAACGACTTTCGTCTACGTGGGACGAGCACATGCCCAGAGCGAACAGCGGCTCGAAGTGGTGGCTGCCCATCGCCCACCTCGGACTGTCGTCGTCTTTCACGTCATGCCACTGACCGACCTGTACCGTCACCTGCTCGCAGAAAGAGAAGACCAATGAGTGCCAACCACCCCCCCACCCGCAATGCCCATGATTACGACGATCTGGCCGATGCGGCCGAGGCCGGGCAGTTGCGCAGCAAGCCGGGCACCCGTCGCACCGGAAGCGAGGCTGTCGAGGCGAGCCGCGCTGCCCTCCTGCACGCAAGCGGCACCACCTCGATCGAACAGGTCGCTCAACTGACTCTGGGTCGTCCGCGTCTGGGTAGCGATCGTGAGGCTGCCGGCCCCTCGCGGCAGATCAACGTTCGCGTCAACGACCATCTCTATGCGGCCTTGACCCAAGTCGCCGAGCAGCTCGACACCAGCCTGTCCACCTTGGTCCGCCAAGCCCTAGCCGACCGCGTCACTCGCCATGACGCGGAGCAGCCCGGGTCCTCCCCGTCTCCTGCGCCGGCGCCTCGCTGATAACAAAGATCGCAGCCTCGGCCCCAGCTCTAAGCATGACAAGTTGGGCCGCACCCGGAGCAGGTCGCCTCGGAATGTCTATCTCGCGCTGCCATGACTTCCGCAGGGGCACAGAGCCTCCTAGCTGTCGGTAAGGGACCTGACATAGGCACCGAACCCCGGCACGGTGAACATGAGAACTCCGTGCGCCGGCGCGTCAACGATGCCCTTATCCAGCAACGACTGGCGTGCCATTGAAAGAGCCGTCGTGTCCACACCCAGCTTTGTGGCGATGTCGCGGCGTGGGACGAGCCGCGCGGCGTGGGTGGCCATGATCGTGAGGATCTCTCGTTCCCGCACCGACGCTTTCGCCCACCGGGTGCGGTAGAGCTCGGTCAGGTCGACGTCCACGCGCTCTTGAGCGGCATGCACATGGTTACCGGTGAGTTGATGACCCGGGTCCGGGTTGCCTGCGGCACGCCAGATCTCGTCGCCGTATATCTGGATGAAGTACGGGTACCCCTGAGCACGTTCAACGACAGCCTCCAGTGCGTTTGTAGCCCACGAAACTCCCAGTTTCGAAGTGGGTGCGGTAAGTGCCTCCCGCGTCTGGTGCGGTTCAAGATCGCGCATTGGCCGGTACTGAAAGCGCTCGGCGTGGGTGACGGCACCAGTGACCACGTCCGGGGTGTGGGACAGGCCAGCGGCGAGCAGCGCAGCCGGGACTGTGAGATCGGATGCCTGGAGCTCCTGCCACGCGTAGGCGATGGTGCGCAACGAGTGCTCGTCTGCGGCCTGAAATTCATCGATGAGGAGAACCAGGCCCTTTAGGTCGGCGTCTTGGGACGCAGAGCGCGCCGCATGGGCGATGAGTTCGCGGAAGGCACGCGTCGCCTGTGGTGCCGGACCGCTGCCCCCGGTCACTGCGACGCGGCCCAACCCGGGCACTCCCGCCGATACCTTTACCTCCTTGACCCGCTTCCCCAGGATGTCTGCGTTGCCCCAGCGGGCGGTGAGCTGGTCGACCTCGTCGGCGATGACTGCACTGAGTGTGCCGTTGCCGGCGGTGACATACACAGAGGCAAGACCCAACTCGGTCGCTGTGCGTTGGACGCGGCGCAACAAACTCGTCTTGCCGACGCCTCGCGGCCCGACGTCCACCCGGATCCGACCGGCGAAGCGCCCCTCGAGCGCGACCCGTGCCAAAAGACCGGATATGTCGGTCAACTGAGCCTCCCGACCCGGTATCTCTCTCGCGTTCTCCCCAGGGGTGTAAGGGCTCGTTTGCATTGGTAAGCACCCTCCGGTCGCCTGATAGGTCTTTATAGATCAATTGAAGTATAAGTCGCCATAAGCGGTGTCTGACCCACGTGGCTGAAGCCCAATCCGTTCGCTTTAGTCAGTCGATGACGACCCACCACGCCCGTGGGCCTCTGCAGGACGGTCAGGAGATTCCGCTAACTTGTCGAAATCCTCAGAGCCCGGGGTCGCGTACCCGTGTGTTTTGGACCCTCACGCCGCTGTCTTCGGAAAATGTGGTGAGTACGGTGAGCGGAGGGCGTTTGTGCAGGTCAGGTGGCTATTTGTTGCTCACCACATACAGGTGATGAGCATGACCCTGTCGGCGTGCTCTGCGTCTTTGCGCAGGTCAGAAGCGGTTTCGATGCTCACCACTGCTCACCACAATTTGTGGTGAGCAGAGTTTGAGGGCGTGGCAAGCCGCACGTCGCGTCGAGACCGGAGGGTGATTGTCCAACGACCTGTTGGACAACTGTCAGCTGCGGACACGCCGCAGCCATGGCTACCTCACCGACTCTGCTGTCACCGGCACGTCGCGTCAGTGCAGGGAATCCCTCCGTCCCGGACCGGTCAGAGGCTGCTGCTCGACTCGTCAGTGGTGCGCGAGGTTTCAGCGTTTGGGAAACTGTCTTCCCTTCGAGGGTGCCAGGGTCAGACGAAGAGCCACCTTTTGAAGCGAGCCCACAGCGAGCGTTCGGGCGGGGCCCCATCCTCAGGTGGTACGTCCGGAAGTGGCGTTTCGCTCGTCGCAGCTGGGGTGGGCGCGACGTTTTCTGGCACCGTGGACCCTGGCGCCTGATCAGCCTCCGCGCCTGGGACGGGCGTGGCGTCGTTCCCTAGCCGTGCTAGAACAGGCGGCTCTGGAGCCTCTGGCTGGGCTGTTGGGTCCTTGGCTGCAGTCGGCTGCGGCGCTGGCATCTCAAGGTCGACGCCGTTCGTCTCGACGCGAGGCACCGGATGTGTGATGGTCTTCGGCCGTGCTCGAGCCTGGGATCGGGCCTGCCGTAGAGACGTCTGCACGCCCAAGAGATCCTGATGGCGAACCCACGCTCCCCAGGTTGGCCACGGCAGTCCAGGGGTCCCCGGAGGGGACCAGGCGCGCTCCCCTCGAAGTACTTGTGTGAGGAAGGTGAAGAAGCTGAGATGACCGGTGACCAACTTCCCGTCTCGCAGGTGAGCGACTGTGGCGAACACCGACAGGCGAGCATCGAAGCTTTGCTCAGGGTGCTCCCACGGAGTCACAACGTTGCGGAGCTCACCCTGCTTGTGCACCAAGATCCGGGCGGCCGGCAACCGACGAAGAGCCGCCCCAACGGAAGGCGGGCTGGTGTCTTGCGTGACCAGCCACAACACCCGCGTGGCCCCGTCTCGATGGCGTGCACGGGTACGGACTTCAAAATCGGTGGCCCATCGCTGCACTTCGATCGAGAGCCCGGCCTGCGGCACGAAGACATCGGAGTTCGTGGGAACGTGCTCAATGACTGCTTCGTGACCAATTTTCTCGCAGATCCGCCTGATTCTTGCCTGAAGCCACCGATGCTCGGGCCCCATAGGACCTCCACCCCCGGCCGAGCGTGTCTGAGGCCGAGCCGTGAGATGGCCACATTTGCTACCCGGCATATCGGCCAACGAACGCGTTCCCGCCGGATTGTGTCGCGGTTTCTGAAACTCCGCACGGCACACAGGACACACGAGCTGCCCTTCACGCAGATCTTTGATGCGTGCCCAGTCGCCCTCGTCGTAAACCCAATACGGCGTGGACCGGGGCGGGTGATCCCTGAGCTGAGCAAACTGCTTCGCCCCCTTATGCGAATGCTCTTTCTGCACCATCACCTCATTGAACCTCGCACCACCGACACCGCCGCGATGCAGGCGACCACCGGTTTGTCTGTGCCCACAGACGTAGCGGCCCCGGCCCACGCATATTCTGGAATGCCGGTTCGAACACGGAACGCGAGAAACGCTCGGGTGTGGGCCAGGGAAAGCCCCCGTTCCCCAAGGGCTAGAGACCAGCACGAAGTTGTTGATCGACGATCAGTCCTTGCGCCTGCGGAGCCGAGG
>JBATUU010000187.1:0-4042 GCA_049671385.1 Ornithinimicrobium sp.
CGTCATACGTGCGGCTGATCTGGGCGGCCAACTCCTCCAGGCGCGATGCGTCGCGGGCGACCAACACGACGTCGTGTCCGCGAGCGGCGATCTCAGTGGCAAAGGCTCGACCCAATCCGGCGGACGCGCCGGTCACTAGTGCAGTTCCCATGCTGGCCAGGGTAAAGGCAGCGATGAACATGAGCCCGACCTAGAGTGGGGCCGTGCGTATCGCCACCTGGAACGTCAACAGCATCCGTGCCCGCGTCGATCGCGTCGTCGCCTTCTTGGAGCGCCACGACATCGATGTCCTGGCGATGCAGGAGACGAAGTGCCGCGACGACCAATTCCCCTTGCTGCCGTTCGAAAGTGCTGGGTATGAGGTGGCGCACTGGGGCTTCAACCAGTGGAATGGCGTGGCGATCGTTTCGCGGGTCGGGATCCGCGATGTGCAGCAGGGGTTTGCCGACATCCCAGTATGGGGCGATGCTCCGGGTCCTGAGGCCCGTGCGTTGTCGGCGGTCTGCGCCGGGGTGAACGTGTGGTCGCTGTACGTGCCGAATGGGCGCGCCTTGGATGACCCGCACATGGTCTACAAGTTGGACTGGCTGGAGGCGTTGCGGCTTTCGGCGGCGGATTCGCTGACGAAAGACCCCGAGGCCGTGATGGCGCTCATGGGCGACTGGAACATCGCACCGGCCGATGAAGATGTCTGGTCGATGGAGTACTACGAGGACAAGTCCCACGTCAGCGAGCCGGAGCGCGCCGCGTTCGCCGGTGTCGTGGACGCTGGGTTCGTCGATGTGGTCCGGCCGCATACCCCCGGGCCGGGGACGTACACCTATTGGGACTACACCCAGCTGGCCTTTCCGAAGAAGCGGGGCATGCGGATCGACTTCTGCCTCGGCTCACCGGCCTTGGCTGGGCGGGTGGAGGGTGCGTTCATCGACCGTGAGGAACGCAAAGGCAAGGGAGCAAGCGACCACGCCCCGGTCGTCATCACGGTGGATTGAGCCGCTGCGTGCGAAAGGTGTCCTGCTGTTGACACTGCGTATTGCTGCAGCGCGGCATGATGCACAAAGGGGGACACTTCAGGTGCTGCGTCGTGGACCTGGTGCGCGTCGGGGGCACGCGAAGGGGGCGCTTGAAGGTCAGCGGGGGCGGTAGATCGCCACTGGCAACATGCAGGCACTGATCCCTGCTGCGACCAGGAGGGCTGTGCTGAATCCATACCCGGCAGCAAGCAGTCCCACCAGCACCGACCCCAGGCCGGTGCCCATGTCGAAGCCAACGTTCCACACCGCACTCGCCCGGCGGTAGTGCTGGGGCGTCACGGCATCGAAGGCCACGACCAGTGTCAGATTCTGCAGGCCGCCGTAGCTGATTCCGACCAGACCAGCTGCGATGACAAAGAGGGTCAGCGACAGCGCGGTGTCGGAGTCTCCAAGCACGGCGAAACCCGCGAGCGCCATCGCGACAACGGTGAGCCCGGTCAGCGGCCACATGAAGCGCTGCGCTCCAAATCGGTCAGAGAGCCCACCGAACTGCCACCGGGCCAGGGCCGCCGTTGCGCCGATGCCAAACAGAGCCGCAATCGAAGCCGGCCCACTGTCCACGATCTGCGGGGCGAATGTCGTGACCGCCCCGCCGCTCAACGTCGCCCCGAGCAGCAAAAAGGTGGGCCGCAAGAGCCGCAGGTATGCCGTCGTCCCGCTCATCTCCCCCTCATCCGGGGTGGAGTCGGCAGCCTCGATGAGTTCTGGGTCCGTAGACGGTGAGTCGGCAGCTCCCCCGGCATCCAGATCGCCAGCTTGGCCCACTCCCCCCTCAGGCTCTGCGGCGGGAGGGTCATGCAGCACTCGCGACAAGGCCCACACCGACGGAACCCCCACGAGCGGCAGCGCCGCAACCACGAAGATGATCCAAAATCCGTAGGTTTGAGCAACCCATGGGGACAGCGGCAGCAGAACGAGGTTGGGCACGGCGATGGCTAGGCCGTAGGCCCCGATCGCTGCCCCGCGCCGAGCGGGATCGACCAACTCAGCGACGGCGGCACTACCGGTGACCGTCAAGATGCCAAACCCGACCCCGCGTACTGCTGACAACGCCAAGATCGGCAGCAGAGCATCACTGAGGATGTGCGCGAGCGCAGGCAGCCCCATCAGCACCATGCCGACGCTCATGACCGTGCCCCAGCCATACCGGCGCAGCAGCCCGGGCACAAACAGTTGGGTGAGCACCGTGAAGAGCAACAGCACCCCGTTGACGAAGCCGGCGCCGGCTTCGTTGGCGCCACCCTCGACTGCCCACCGCGGGCTCGTCGGCAGGAGAGCCGCAAACCCCGCGAAGCCGGTGAGCGTGACGCCGATCAGCGCCGGCATACCTCGCAGGGTCCAGACGCTGCTCACTTCTGCTGCTTCGCGGCTTTGGCCGCCGCCTTCTGCTCCTTCTTCCAGGTGCGCACCTGTGTCATGGTCGCTTCGTCGGTGACGTCCGCGATCGACATCCGTGAGCCTGGCTCGCCATAGGCCCCGGCCGCTTCGCGCCAGCCGGGCACATCCATCCCATACTGCTTGCCGAGCAGAGCGAGGAAGATACGTGCCTTCTGGTCACCGAAGCCTGGTAGTGCCTTGAGGCGCTTCAACACCGCGGCACCATCGAGGTCACCCTGGGTCCATATCGCCGCCGTGTCGCCTTGGTAGTCCTTCATGATCGCGGTGGCCAGATCGTGCACCCGCCGGCCCATCGACGCCGGGAACCGGTGCACCGCTGGTGGGGTCGCGCACACAGTTACAAACTCTTCGGGGTCCATCACCGAGATCATCGCGGGATCGACCGTACCGAGTCGTTCGGCGAGTTTGCGGGGGCCGGCAAAGGCCACCTCCATCGGGATCTGTTGGTCGAGCAGCATGCCGACTAGCAGGGCGAACGGGTTGGCGCTGAGGAGTCGATCAGCCTCGGGCTCACCGACCAAGTGCAAGGGAGTGCTCATATGCGCAGTCTCGCAGGCCCGGCAGCAAAACCAGCAAGGTCACCGGTGGCGTAGGCCCAGAGCCAACGCCACGACTGCAGCAGCCCCCGCCGACAAGGCAGCGCCGGTGAAGACCGTCTGCACTTGAACCACCCCGGCCTCCAGCAGCGCAACGGAATCCGTCGGGTCGGGCAGCAATGCCACAGCCTCGTAGAACTGGCGCAGCCCGATCGCCGTCAAGAGCGCCAACCCGACGACCATGCCGACCATACGGGCCACCACAACCAGGGAACTGACCGTGCCATGCGCGTATGCCGGGGCATCTGCAAGCGCGGCATCGTTCACCGGAGCGATGGCGAGGCCGACCCCGGCGCCAGCCGCGGCCAAGGTGATCGTGGTGCCCATGCCCGCGGACAACGACGCGAATGTCCAGCCGGACATCAACCACAGTGCCCCGGCGGCGAGGGCCAGACCAGGGGCTGCGACGAGTCCCGGGGCTACCCAGCGCAGCAACATCCCGCCGAGCACCGCCCCGACCGGCACGGCGACCAAGAAGCGGACGAGGACGAACGCGGCCTGAGTTTGGGTGGACTCACCATCGAGGCGGGCCAAAAGCGGCACATCGACCACGATGGCGACGATCGCTGCCCCCACCAGCACGCTGACCAGCAAGGCCGGCCACACCCGTCGGCGCACGACGTCCCGGCCAATCAGCGGGTCGGCCGCCAAGCGCTGACGGATCACAAAACCAATCAGCGCACACCCACCCACGGGCAGCAACCACAGACCCCATGGTCCGAGCACTTCGACCTCGGGGTCAGCTGTGGAGAACGTGAGCACCACCGAGCCGAGAGCCACCGCGATCAAGGTGGCCCCGAGCAGGTCCGCCCGCACGAGGAGCGGAAGCCACCGCACCGCAGTGAGCATCGCGAGCGCGAGCAACAGCCCCGCAGCGAGAGCACCCACCGGTGTCGCAACGCGAGAGGTGGACCCGTCGGCGAACGGCACGAACGGGCCGCCGTAGTCCACTGACGTCAGCAACGCATCCGGCGGCGCCAGGGCGAGCGCGCTCACGCCAAGGGCAGCGCAGGC
>JBATUU010000188.1:0-5062 GCA_049671385.1 Ornithinimicrobium sp.
CTCGCCGCCACCGTGATCGTCGCCGATATCGGTAAAAACGAAGGAGCCTGACTGCAGGAGCAAGGACCCGGCGACATCCGGCTTGCGGTAGGCGGTCGACAGCGAAGCTACGCCCCCAAAACTGGCACCCATCAAGCACCTGGCCTGCGGCCGATCAATCAGCGGCAACCGCTCCTTGAGGTAGGGCAGCAACTCGGCGGACACATGTCGAGCGTGCGCTGCGCTGTTCGGGTACTCCCGCAGTCGGTCACCGGGGTTACTAAAGGCCACGATGGTCTCAGCCATGTCCAGCCGGTCGATCAGGTTGTCCAACACCGTGCGCATTGAGGCGTAGTTCAAATAGTCATCGCCGTCATGCACGATGAGCAGCGGGTATGCCGAACTGGCCCGGTAGCGAGACGGCAGATATATCCGTGTGGTCGTGTTGCGACGCAGTGCCTTGGAGTAGAACTCCGCCGTGTGCAAGTCACCGGTCCGGGCACTCGGATCGTGATGCACCCACTCCGGTGTGGTGTAGCCAGCGGCGTGGCACACCGACGAGGACCCCACCGGGCTGTGCGCGACGTGCGGGTTGAGCGGGTCGTTGAATTGCTCGGTGTGCTCCCCCAGCGTGCGGCTGATCTGGTACTCGACCCTGGAACCCTCGGGTAGCTCGATCGTCACCCACCACAGCGACGTGTGCTGCAGGCGTTTCATCGGCACTCGCTGCGGCTGATTCACGATGCGGTGCATCACATGCACTTCATCGGCTTCCCCGCGGAACAAGAACGTGCACTTCGCGCCCTCGACAATGGGCGCCTCGTGCCGGTGCACGAATCCATCAATGGCTGCCTCGTCCACGTCGCCGCCCTCGCGCAGCTGGTTGATCGCCAACTTGCCGCGACGTCGCGGGCTGACCGGGTTGGCTGTCGTGACAGTCATGCTGCGCTGCCATCCTGCTCGATGGACTGCACGACACGGCCATCGCCGCCAAGCACGTAGGCACCGGAGGGCACAGCCCCGTCATACCCGATGTGCACCTGCGTCCCCGTGTCCAGCAACAGCGCCTTGTCGGGAGCGAAGCGACGCGCGAGCAGACCCATCCGAGGGTGGTTGCTGAGGTCGAGTCGGGCGCGCGGCGAGGGCAGCGCCACCGTGCTCTTCACCAAGCCCAGCCCAGTGCCATAGACCTCGGCAATGGCCGGGCCGTGCGCAGCGCGGTCATGGAAGAGCACGACCCGATCGGTGAGCACCATCGCACCGGCACCCCAGGCAATGATCGGCACTCCCAGAGCGGGCGCAATGTTGAATAGGTGCATGGCTCCCATGAGCACCCCGACGTGCCCACCGGTCAGCGCAACCGCCTGCACCTGAGCCAGTTCAGCAGCGACCTGCTCTCGTGCGCGCGCGGTCGATTCGCGCTCGTGGGGCTTCCACTGCTGCCAGAACTGCGCATACGCCTCCTCCACTCGAGCCAGGTGCCGTGCGTCCATGCCGCGCACGTCCGCCTCCGCGTCAGCCACCGCCTCGTCGAGCACACCGGCATGCCGTGGCGCATGGTGCAAGAGCTCGGTCAGCGCCGACAGGGCGTGGTCGAGACGTTGCAGGTAGAGCTCTTGCATCTCCTCCAGCACCTGACGACGCTGCTGATCGGCACGTGCCAGCTCAGGGTCGCTCTCCCACACCTGCTGCATCCGGTGCCAGAGCCGAGGGTTGAGGGCGTTGCCACCGAGAGTCTCGGAGAGCAACTCATCGTCGGGCTCACGCTCGCGCCAGCCGGCGTTGATCATCGCGAAGCGAGCGTCAGTGAGGCCGAGGCTGGCCACCACCTGGGCGAGCCGCGGCTGACGCTGCGGCCCGAGCAAAGTGATGTGGGCATCGAGGGCCATAACGGGCAGCTGCTCAGTTCGCGTGCACGTGCACGGATCGCCCGACGTCGTCCATCATCGCCTGCAGGGTGTCGAAGTCCGGATGCCGCAGTCGCACCCAGGCATTGGCCATGTATCCATTCTCAATGGGCTGCGTGGGCGTTCCGGCGGCTGGCAGATGAGCGTCGATGATCCATCGGCCATAGCGGTTCTCGATGTCTTCCAGTCCCGAATAGTGGCTGATCTGACCATCGCGGTCGGGCCGCAACGCAATGATTCCGGCGCTGTGACTACGGCTGGGGGTATGCGAGGTGTGGCCATACAGAACGGCTTCGGCCCACGCGTAGTACACGTCGATGTCGTTGCCAGCACTGTAGAGATCCCAGCACCCTACGCCGGGCGGCCGGGCCCCGATCTCACTGAACTTCAACCCTTTGGGGCCGTAAAACCACTCCATGTGGGTTGCCGAGGTGCCGATACCCAACGCCTCGCACACCCGCCGGCCCATCTCCCGGATTTCGTCATAGAGCCCGCCGCCGTCAATCCGGTTCGTCGCGATGTACTGCGGGGAGATCCAACGGTGTCGCATGGCCTCCAGTACCCCAGGAAAGTAGTGCGAGGCGAAGTCCATCGACGGGTGACCGTCGATGCTGACCGTGTCGTAGAAGCCCTCGTGGCCCTCGACGAACTCTTCGACCGCGATCGATGTCGTGCCCGCACCGAACTGGCTCAGAGCCGCGTTCAGGTCACTGTCACTGTCGACCCGGCTCGTAGCTGCCGCCCCGGCACCGTCTCGCGGCTTCAGGATGAGTGGGTAGCCCACAGCGTCGGCGAAGGCGCGCACTTCACCGGCGGTGTCTGCGCCGGTCGAGACCGCCGTAGGCACGCCGACCTCGCGCAGCGCCTGCTTCATCGAGGGCTTGTCACGGCACAGCCAGGTGGTGTGCACCGACGTGCCTGGTATGCCGGTTGCCTCACGGACAATCGCAGCCGGCAGCGTGTGCGACTCGATCGTTGCCTCAAGCCGATCGATCCATACCCACTGTTGGAGGTGCTGGACCACTGCGGTCATCTGGTCGACATCGGTGACCGACCCGACCTGCTCATAGTGGCCCAACCACGATTTCAGCTCCTCGTCGAGGTAGTCCTTGGGAGTTTCACCCACACCCAACACAAAGGCACCCGCCTGCGCGAGGGCGCGCACGAACTCCCGCTGGTTCTTCGGGAAGTGGGGCTCGACGAAGACGATATTCACATCGCCGAGCCTGCCATAGATGGGGCGCTGGGTCAGGTTGCGGTGGATCAGTCTGCGGCTTGTGACCTGGCCAACGCGTCAAAACTCTCCGCCACGACCTCGGCATACAGATACATACCGTCGATGTCCGGGTGTATGGCGTCGGCCTGCAGGGCCTGGGTGTTGTTGCCTGCCGCCGCGTTCCACTGACCCACGACGACCTGGGGGTAATCAGCGGCGACCTGAGCGATGATCTTGTTCGAGTCGTTGGTGAAGCTGGATCGAAGGTAAAGGTCCATCACCACCACTCGCCGGTCTGGGCCGAGGGTGTCGAGCAGATCGCGCAGTGCTTCCTCATCGACCCCGGCGTTGGTGCCCAGATGAACAACGACGTTGTCACGCACCAGATCCTGGTCCAGGGCGTCTTGGAGCACCCCGTCCGCGTCTTTCCACTGGCGGTTGGACTTAGCCACGAAGGTGGCACCTGGGAACCGATCACGCACACCGTCCGAGCTGGTCACCACGAGAGAGTCACCGATGAGCGTGAGTTCTTCACCATCGGGCACGAGCAGACCGTCGTCGTCTTTCGTGTAGTCCCATGCACTGTCATCGGCGGCCGATGGCGCTGCCGACTCCGGCTCCACCTGGTCCTGGACGCCACGTTGAACAGCCGCAATACCCAACAGCGCCGCAGCCGGTGACAGTCGTGCCTCTTCAGCGGCCTGTGCGCCCAACTCGTCTGTGCCACTGCCCGGGGAGTCCGGCTGTGCACCCAACGCCGCCTCGGCCGACTCGATCTGACGTTGGGTGGAGGACTTGTCCGGCGCGGTGAGCACGGCTGCAATCATCAGCAGCACCACTGCCGCCAAACCACCTGCAATGAGGCGAGGCGCAGGCGATTGTTGCCACGGAGTGCGCAACCAATCGGCAGATCGGTGCAGCGGCGCGACAAAACCGTGCCGCCGAATCGGGGTCTCGATAAAGGTGTAGGACAACGCCGCGATGCCCAGTGTGGCGAGCAGCGCGCAGGTCAGCACTGCGGCGGAGGCCGCGCTCCCCGGAGCCACGGGGAAGACTGCGAGCGCCATCACCAGGACCGGCCAGTGCCACAGATAGATTCCGTAGGAACGGACCCCGAGCCAGTGCAGCGGCCTCAACCGCATGGCAGCTCGCCACGGACTCGGGCTCTCCAGCAGTCCAGCGATCAACACCACGGTGGCCAGGGCGGCCAACGCAATGCCGCCTCGGAAGGTCCAGCTGGACAGCTCATCGAGGGTGATCATGAGCAGCACCAGCGTTGCCAAGGCCGTCAGGGTGCTGAGCCCGCGCCAGCGCCGCCACCAGGCGGTATGCAGCCAGGCACGTTCTGGCCCGGCCCACGCCAGAGCCAGTGCCACGCCGACCATGAGCGAAAAGACGTGGGTGTCGGTGCCGTAGTATACACGGCTGGCGTCTTGACCGGGCACGAACAACACGGCCATGGCAAGAGCGGAGGCTGCGGCGATGCCGAGAGTGACGCCGAGTCGCCCTCGCGTGCTGCGAGCCAGCGCCACCGTGAGGATCAGTCCGAACGGCCACAGCAGGTAGAACTGCTCCTCCACGGCCAAGGACCAGAAGTTCACAAACAGCAGCGGTGCCGTTGCGCTGAAGTAGCTCGCTCCCGCCCCGATCTCCAACCAGTTGGTTGAGAACGTCAGCGCGCCGAGTGTTTGTCGCCCGATGGAGACCAACAGGTCACCACCGATGACTCGGGCGGCCGCCACGCTCAGCACCACGACCACGACCAAAGCTGGGACAAGCCGGCGCGCCCTGCGGAGCCAGAACTGACCGAGATTGATCCGACCGTGTGTGTGCAGCTCGCGAAGCAGCAACGTCGTCATGAGAAAGCCCGAGACGACGAAGACGACGTCGACTCCGAGGAACCCACCCGGCAACAGCGAAGGGGTGAAGTGGTAGATCAGGACCGCGAGGATTGCGATAC
>JBATUU010000189.1:0-5328 GCA_049671385.1 Ornithinimicrobium sp.
CACCCATCGGATCCGGCGCACCCGACTCGATCGGATGTCGCTGGCCCTGAGCTAGTTGGCCTACCACCTCTAAGACACGATGATTACCAGCCGAACCCGATTTGAAGATCTACCTGTGCAGATGGAACGCCTCGTCGAGGCTGGCGCCGGTCGCTGGTGTCAGGTCGTGGACTATTCGAGCGATAACAACACGCGGGAGGAGCGCTAGATGTTCAGTGTCACGGTGCAAGACCACATGATGATTGCGCACAGTTTGCCTGATCCCTTCTTCGGCCCCGCACAAGAAATGCACGGTGCCACATACCTCGTGCAAGTGCGGATGAGCGCACCGCACCTGGATGCGCACGGCGTCGTCATCGACATTGGTGCAGCCGCCGACCACCTCGCCGCGATCATGGCCGACCTCAGCTATCGCAACCTGGATGAGCACCCCACCTTCACCGGCATCCTCACCACCACGGAGGTCCTGGCCCGACACGTGGCCGAGCAGATGGCACGCGCTCTTGCTGGCACGATGGCAACGATGACTGGCGAAAGCCACGACGAGCACCGCCTGAGCGCGGTGGAGGCCACTTTGCACGAGCACCCCCATGCCTCAGCCAGTTACCGCCTCAACCTGCCACAACCACATGACAGCAGCGACGATGATCAATCGTTGCAGGGTCGCTGAGTGCATCCTCGGATCATCACCGCGGCCACAGCCAACGCGGCCGGGCCAAGCGGAGGGTCCCGGTACAACGAGCACATCGCTGGCCAGTGGGGCGTCGACCTCCAAGCGCTGCCGGGATCCTGGCCCGACCCTAGCGAGAGCGACATGCGGCGGCTGTGTGCAGAGCTGGTCGGACGCGGCACAAGCGATGTAGCGGCCACCCATCCGCCCATCCTTCTCGACGGGCTGATCGGTTGCGCCGCGCCCCAGGCGCTGCGATCGGCGGCCGCTTCCGGGGTGCGGGTGGTGCTGATCGTGCACTTGCCTTTACCCGCCGAGACCGGGTTGTCGCGAGAGCGCGCCGCCCAGATGGCCGACCTCGAGCAACAGTCCCTTGCGTTAGCCGCAGCAGTCGCCTGCACGAGCCACTGGGCTGCGGCGGACCTGCAGCGACGCTACCCCCAGACGATGGCCAACATCGCCAAGCCGGTGGTCGCTGCACCGGGTGCGACACCGGCACCCTTGGCGACCGGGAGCGAGCCACCGCTCTTCCTCACACCAGCGGCCTTCACCCCGCGCAAGAACCATCCCTTTCTGCTCTCGGCCCTGAGCGACTCCCTGATGCGGGACGTGGACTTCGAGGCCCGGTGGGTCGGCGCGGAGCCGATCACGGGAGCGCGGCGGACGCTGCAACAGAAAGCGATCGCTGCCGGGCTCGACGATCGCATTCGTGTGCAGGCAGCCATGAACGGGTCGGAGTTGGATGCCTTGTATGCCCGGAGCAACCTGGTGCTGCTCCCTTCGATAGCCGAGACCTACGCGATGGTCCTCAGCGAGGGCTTCGCGCGCGGGATCCCAGCCATCGTCGGGGCTGACACCGGGGCCGCAGCCACGCTGCAGGGTCGCAGCGAGGCTGACCCGCCCGGGGTTGCCGTGTCACTGGATGACCCGCACGGGTGGGCGAAGGCACTCCATCAGTGGTGCACCGACACGCAGACTCGTCTGCGATGGCGTGAAGCGGCCGTGCAACGCCGCACCACTCTGCCGACGTGGGCTCGGGCAGCCCACACGCTCTGGCACCTGGTGAACCGAGGAGGTGAGTGAATGGGTGAGCGCATCGACGCACGTTGGTTGAGCATCAGACGCGAGGCCGACACGGCTGCTCGCGAGGCCAGCCTCTCTTTGGTTCAGATGCTGGCCGCCCATTTCGGCACAACCCAGATCAGCAGCGACGAACTCGATGTTGACGAACTCGATGTCATCGACATCGGTGCCGGCACCGGGGCCAACGCGCAATGGTTGGCCCCACGACTTCACCAGTCGCTGCGCGCAGTGGGAGCGTTCGCCGCGCAGCACTGGCACTTGCTCGACCACGACCCGGCTCTCTTGAAGGCCCGCAGTCTGGCACTGCCGGGGAAACAGGTCCGAGTGAGCGATCACCTCGCCACGACCGCTGACCTTGCCGCCGTGCTGCGTGGCATCGAGGGCGTCTCGCTGGTCACCTGCTCGGCGCTGCTCGACCTCCTCAGTAGCGCCGAGATCGACGCGCTCGCGGCCGACACGGTGGCCGGCGCCGACGCGGCCCTCCTCGCGCTGTCGGTCACAGGTGTCATCACGATCACTCCTGGCGATTGCGCCGACGCCTTGGTCAGCGACCTCTTCAACCTCCATCAACAAAGAGCTGAGCTAGAGGATGCAGGTGCGCCAGCCCAGGCCGCGGCGGGCCCAACCGGCTGGCGCCATGCCCAGGCTGCCTTCGAAGGGGCAGGCTGGAGCGTGGACACTGCGCATACTCCTTGGCTGCTCGGCCCGCATCAAGCACCGCTGAGCAGGCGGCTGCTCGTGGAGCGCGCTGAGGCGGCTGCACAGATGGCCAGTGACGCCTCAGGTCGGGCGGACGTTCGCGCCTGGCTGGCTCGACGGGAACGCCACCTCGAGACCAGCGGCCTCGACATCCGTGTCGATCACATCGACATGCTGGCTCTGCCCCCGAGGTCGATCTCGGTGCAGATGTCCTCCCCCAGGGCGTAGCGACGCACACTGGGACGGATCGCCTGATCCAGCGAGTCATGACCGGCGAAACGAAGTCCCGGCACGCCGTCACCAATCAGCAGGGGGGCGGTGGTGAGATACAAGCGATCCAACAGACCGGCATCGTGAAAGGCAGACACAGTCCGGCCGCCACCCTCGACAAGGACACGGCGCAATCCGCGGTGGGCTAGCGCCCCCAGGACCTGGGCGGGCGCGAAGACCCCTTCTCTGGCACTCAAACGCACAACATCCACCTCGGTGGCATCACCTCCGGCCACCATCCCAGAGTCGACATCTGCGTCTTCAGCGACGACCCATACCGTGGACGCCTGGCCATCACGCAGCACTCGTGACGTGGACGGAATCCGCGCCGTGGGGTCGAGCACCACCCGGGTCGGGTGTGACCCCTGTACGGCGCGCACCGTCAGTTGCGGATCGTCACTCACGATGGTGGAAGCCCCCACCACAACGGCGTCCACAAGCGCCCTGAGCCGGTGCAGATGCTCTCGATCTTGCGGGCCGGAGACAAAGCGGGCCTGGCCGGTGCGGGAGGCGATAAAGCCATCCAGGCTTTGCGCCAGTTGCCCCACTACCATCTCATCACCGGCCGCAGCCAGCGGGCCATATCGCTCCAGCAGCACCCGATCACTCGATGATGCCGCTTGGGCTGGGACATCGTGGGCGAGAAGCCGTTGCCAGACCGAGCGAGCACGGGGCTGGTCGTGTTGCATCCGGGCGCGCTTGGTCGCTAGGTATGAGGCGTTCTCGGCTCGATCCTCCACCAGCAGTGCGCGTCGATCGCTCACCTGTATGCCAAACGCCTCGATCGCTTCCTGCTTCGCTGGGTTTGAGGAGAGCAAGACAACGGTGTGCAACCCCAGGTCCAGCAAGATGCCTGCCGCTGCGGCATAGTCGCGAGCATCCGCCGGGTGGCCGAGGATGATGTTGGCATCCACGGTGTCCAACCCGCGGTCCTGCAAGGCATAAGCGCGCAGTTTCTCGATGAGGCCGATCCCGCGTCCTTCGTGGCCACGCACATACACGACGGCGCCCCGGCCGGCCTGCGCTACCAGAGACATCGCCGCGTCGAGTTGCTCGCCGCAATCACACCGACGCGAGCCGAGCGCATCACCGGTCAAACATTCCGAGTGCAGGCGCACCAATGCCGGCTCAGAACTGGGCTGCTCCCCCAGTGCGTCACCCATCACCAGCGCGACGTGTTCGTTGCCGACCGTGTCGCGGTAGCCGAACAACCTGAAACTGCCGTGCCTCGTCGGCAATACCGTCTCGACGACGCGGTCCACCAGTGGCGATGAAGTCACCGGATCACTCTAAGCGCCGTGGATGCCCAGCCCGGTGCCCCTAGCGGATCTGGCCCTGCCCCTGCACGACCCACTTGGTGCTGGTCAACTCTGGCAGGGCCATCGGCCCACGGGCGTGCAATTTCTGAGTCGAGATGCCGATCTCGGCACCAAATCCGAACTCGCCCCCGTCCGTGAAGCGGGTCGAGGCGTTGACCAGCACAGCAGCGGCGTCGATCTCGGCAATCCAGCGCTGGCTGGCGATCGCGCTGTCGGTGATGATCGCCTCGGTGTGCCCGGAGGTATGCGCCTGGACGTGCTCGATCGCAGCATCGAGATCGGCTACCACCCGGGCGCTGATGTCCAAGGAGAGAAACTCAGTGTCGTCGTCGCCGTCGCTGATCGGCTCGTAGATCGTTCCCTGGGCGTGGGCATATTCGGCCATCGCGGCATCGCCATGAACGGTCACACCGGCTTCGGTGAACTCTTTCATGATGGCTGGCAGGACCTTGTGCGCAATATCGGTATGCACCAGCAGCGACTCAGCTGCGTTGCACACAGAGGTGCGGTGAGTTTTTGCGTTCACCACGATGGCGACGGCCATCGCAGGATCGGCCGCGGCATCGACATACACGTGGCAGTTGCCGATGCCCGTCTCGATCACCGGCACGGTGGATTGTTGCACCACGGTGTTGATCAGGTCTGCCCCACCGCGTGGGATCACCAGATCGACCAGACCGCGAGCGGTCATCAACGCCCGAGCGCTGTCCCGGCCTCCACCGGTGATCAGATTGATCGCTGCGGCGGGCAGGCCCAGGTCGACGAGCGCACGTTGCATGATCGCCACGAGAGCGGCGTTCGTGCTGGCCGCTGCGGAGCCGCCACGCAGGATCACCGCATTGCCTGACTTCAACGCCAGCCCCGCGGCATCGACGCTGACGTTGGGTCGTGCTTCATAGATCATTCCCACGACCCCCATCGGCACGCGCACCTGATGGATCTGCAACCCGTTGGCCAGTCGCGAGCCGCGCACCACCTCACCGACAGGGTCAGCAAGACCAGCCACGGTCCGCAGCCCGGTTGCGCTGTCCATCACGCGGCCTTGGTCGAAGCTCAGCCGATCGAGCAGATTCTGCGGCATTCCTCCCGCTGCTCCGCGAGCGAGGTCCTCGGCATTTGCCGCCACGATGTCCTCGGTGCCGGCCTCCAGTGCGCCAGCCATTGCGTGCAGGGCCGCGTCCTTGTCCGCCCGCGTCAACAGCGAGAGGACGCGTGAGGCGCCGCGGGCACCGACAGCCAGTTCACGGACGGCGCGGAGCGCCTCAGGGTCAATGGGAGGAGCACCCA
>JBATUU010000190.1:0-5297 GCA_049671385.1 Ornithinimicrobium sp.
CTCCCAGAGTGCTCGAATCTTGCGTTCAGTGGCGAGAAGATCGTGCTCACTGGGCTCGTACCGCAGGAGTTGTCCGTCGCGGAGGTAGACGAGTTGCAACATGCTGGGCACGACCCCCCTGGTGCGCCACAGCACCAAGGCGTAGAACTTCATCTGAAACAACGCCTTGCGTTCGAAGAGCTCCGAGGGTGCTCGTCCGGTCTTGTAGTCCACCACTCGCAGCCGGCCATCCGCCGCAATGTCGAGGCGGTCCACGTAACCGCGCAAGGTCAAGCCATCGACCTCGGTCTCCACGTACAACTCCCGCTCGGCTGGCTCGAGCCGCGTGGGATCCTCCAGGGTGAACCACCGCTCGATGAGCTGGTGTGCCTCGGCGAACAACGCCTCGAGGCCCAGTGAGTCCTGCGCATCGGTCGCCTGGGTGTCCTGTGCTGCAGAGGTTCCTGCATCAGTCCCGTCAGGCTCAGACTCGCGCACCAAGGTCGCCAGTTCTGGCTCATCCTCGACCATCGCCGCCCACCGGCCGGGGACCATGGAGCACGCTGCCTGACGCGTACGTTCGCCTGCGGGTAGGTCAAAGAGCTGTTCAAGCACTTCGTGCACCAAGGTGCCCCGCGCCGCAGCCCGGCTCGGCGGCTCAGGCAATTTGTCGACCACGCGGAAGCGGTAGAGCAACGGGCACTGCATGAAGTCGGCGGCGCGACTCGGTGACAGGGCTCGACTCATGGCCACACTCTACGAAGCCCCACCGACACAGGCTGCGTACGCTGACCTCATGCCTCCACCTGCGCGAGCCACGTCGCGCTGGCACATCGGCTCCCTCTTCGGCATCCCCGTCTATCTCGGAGCGTCGTGGCTCATCATTGCCGTGGTCATAGCGCTGCTGTTCGGTCCGGTGATTGCCTCCATCGTGCCCAGCATCGGGCGCACAGGTGGGTACGTAGTGGCGGTCGCGTTTGCTGCTCTGCTGTTGTTCTCGGTGTTCGTCCACGAGGCGGCGCACGCCGTCATCGCACAACGGCTCGGCTTCACCGTGGACCGGATCGTCGCGGACTTCTGGGGTGGGCACACCGCATACCACGGAGACACCTCCCGCCCCGGAGCTTCGGCACTGGTCGCGGTTGCCGGGCCGATGGCCAACCTGGCGCTGAGCGCCGTCGGGTGGCTGGCGCTGCAAAGTCTCGACCGTGGCGTGGTCTGGCTGCTGCTGACCGCGTTCACCACCGCCAACGTCTTTGTCGGAGCTTTCAATCTGCTGCCGGCACTCCCCCTTGACGGCGGATTCCTCCTTGAGGCCGCCGTCTGGAAAGCCTCCGGTAGCCGCGGTCTCGGCTCACTGGTCGCCGGATGGTTCGGGCGCCTGCTGGTGCTCGGACTCATGTGGTGGGCCATCGGCATACCGCTGGCGTTCGGCGGCACCGTAGATCTCACCCGAACGATCTGGGTCGGTTTGATCTGCTTCTTCTTATGGAGCGGGGCCTCGCGCGCGGTGCGTGCCGGGAGGGCTACGAGACGATTCGAGACCGTCTCGGTGGGATCGGTATGGCGCGCGGTCGCCCAGGTCGGCGACCAGGCGAGCATCTCTGACGTGCCCTGGGAGGACAGCGCGCTCTGGGTGGTCACTGGAGCTGACGGCACCCCCACGGGCATGGTCGACTTCGAGGCGTTGCAGGCGGTGCGTGCTCGGGGGGAAGGCTCAGCCCCGGTGTCGGCGGTGTCGTTGGCCCAGCCCTTTGGGTGGGTGGTCGACACCCACCCTGAGGCGTCCGTGCTCGCTGTGGTGACGACGATGCAACAGGTCCGCTCGCCCGTCGCGGCGATCCGATTGCCCAATGGAGGGGTCCCCGCAGTCGTGTTCGCCGCCGACCTCTAGTCCGTGGACCGACGACCAGTGGCCGCACACCTACACTCACCGGTGTGCACGATGACGACGCAAGCGGCCAGGCCACCGGCGCCGCCCGCAGACGAGGACCCTTTCGTATCGGGGAACCGATCCAGCTGACTGACCCTCGCGGCAGAATGCACACCATCGCCTTGGAGGCGGGCAAGCAGTTTCATACCCACCGCGGGCATATCGCGCATGACGATCTCATCGGAGCACCCGATGGCACGGTCGTCACGCACAGCTCGGGTGCAGAGTACCTCGCGTTGCGACCGTTGCTCAGCGACTACGTGATGTCGATGCCGCGTGGTGCTCAGGTGATCTATCCCAAAGATGCCGGACAGATCGTCACTATGGCCGACATATTTCCCGGCGCTCGGGTCGTCGAGGCAGGCGTGGGCTCGGGCGCACTGAGCCTGTCGTTGCTGCGTGCGGTGGGTGATCACGGCGAGTTGTTCTCCTTTGAGCGACGAGCCGACTTTGCCGACATCGCCGCCGCCAACGGTCGCGTCTTCTTCGGCGGCGATCACCCGGCCTGGCGGATCACCGTGGGCGATCTGGTCGAGGTGCTGCCGGCAACTCTGGACCCACACAGTGTCGACCGCGTCGTGCTCGACATGCTCGCGCCCTGGGAGTGTCTGCCGGTGATTGCGGACGTGCTGGTCCCGGGTGGCCTGCTGATCAGCTACGTGGCCACCGCGACGCAACTGTCTCGGGTGGCCGAGACGGCGCGCGAGCATGGAGGATTCACAGAGCCGGTGGCCTGGGAGTCGATGGTGCGTGGATGGCACCTGGAAGGGCTGTCGGTGCGACCCGAGCATCGCATGCACGGCCACACCGGCTTCTTGATTTCAATGCGGGCGCTCGCCGCGGATACGACTGCTCCAGAGCGCAAGCGGCGACCTGCACCGGGTGCCTACGGGCCCGATTACGAGCAGCAGGTTGCCGACCAGACAGAGTGGACCGGCGCCGACATCGGCGAGCGTCCCATCTCCGACAAGCGAGTCCGCCGGACCAGGCGCAACGTCATCGCAGCCGCCGAGACAGCCACCGCATCGACCCCCGGCGAAGGCTCGGCCACGAATCTCGATGAGCAAACACAGCACGACCCGCCACCGGGGCCTGGTGCCGATCACGGATAGTGCGCGGGTAGCGTTAAGGCATGACCGAAGCACGGGTGCGCGAGCTTGAACGCCAGATTGCCGTGATGCAGCAGCGTTTGACGGGAGCGAACGCGCGCAGCGAGCAGTTGGCCAGCACATTGGAGAGCGCGAAGACTCGCTTGGTCGCGTTGCGCGAGGATCTCGACCGGGCTTCGCTGCCCCCGTTGAGCTTTGGTGTGGTGCTACGCCGACACGACGCCCCGACGCAGGGCATCGACCGTGACAGCGGCGCGGGCACCACCCGCGAGAGCAGCACTGCCGTCGGGCCACTCTTTGATGTGCTCGCCCAAGGCCGAAAGGTCCGCGTGGGGGCCTTCAGCGACGTGCCGCACGCCAGTTTGACTCCTGGCCGCGAAGTGCTGCTCAACGAGTCGTCGACGATCGTTGCGGTCGCTTCCTTCGAGCAGGTCGGGGAGGTCGTGACGCTCAAGGAAGCGCTCGATGCCGACCGGGTGTTGGTCTTGTTGCGCGGTGAGGATGAGCGGGTATGCCGGCGTGCTGGCTCGCTGCTAGACGTGCCTCTGCGTGCCGGTGATGCGCTGCTGATGGATACCCGCAACGGCTTCGTGTACGAGCGGATCGCGCAACCCGAGGTCAACGCGTTGGTCTTGGAGGAGGTACCCGATATTTCCTATGAAGATATCGGCGGCCTCAACGGGCAGATCGAGCAGATTCAAGACGCCGTGGAGTTGCCCTTTCTGCACCGGGATCTCTACGCCGAGCATCAGTTGCGCCCGCCCAAGGGTGTCCTGCTCTACGGGCCTCCTGGCTGTGGCAAAACGCTGATCGCCAAGGCGGTCGCGGCCTCACTCGCCCGCAAAGTGGCGGAGCAACAGGGCAAGTCCAGCCCGCAGAGCTTCTTCTTGAACATCAAGGGCCCCGAGCTGCTGAACAAGTATGTGGGTGAGACCGAGCGTCACATCCGACTGATCTTTCAGCGGGCTCGAGAAAAGGCCAGCGACGGCACTCCCGTCGTTGTCTTCTTCGATGAGATGGAGTCCCTGTTCCGCACTCGAGGCTCCGGAGTGTCCTCCGACGTGGAGACCACGATCGTGCCGCAGTTGTTGGCCGAGATCGACGGCGTGGAGCGGCTCGACAACGTCGTGGTGATCGGTGCGTCCAACCGGGAGGACATGATCGACCCCGCCATCCTGAGACCGGGTCGACTCGATGTGAAGATCAAGATCGAGCGGCCCGATGCCGAGAGCGCGCACGACATCTTCTCCAAGTACCTCACCACCGAGGTGCCGCTACACGCCGACGATTTGACCGCCCATGGCGGAGATCGTGATGCGACGCTGGAAGCGATGATTGCCGCGAGCGTGGAGCGGATGTATTCGCCGATGGAGGAGAACAAGTTCCTCGAAGTCACCTATGCCGGGGGTGACAAGGAGACGCTGTACTTCAAGGACTTCAACTCCGGAGCGATGATCAACAACATCGTTGACCGCGCCAAGAAGCGGGCCATCAAGGACCTGCTGGTCAACGAGTCGCACGGCTTGCGGGTGGAGCACCTGATGGCGGCGTGCGTGGACGAGTTCAAGGAGAACGAGGACTTGCCCAACACCACGAACCCCGACGACTGGGCACGCATCTCCGGCAAGAAGGGTGAGCGGATCGTCTATATCCGCACCCTGGTCGCAGGCAAGGATGGTGTCGAGCCCGGCAAAACGCTGGACCGCGGCACGCCCGGACAATATTTGTGAGCGCTATGCCCTCGCCAGTGACCAGATGACGGCCAGCCGATGAGCGCACGGCGCGTGATGGGAATCGAGACGGAGTACGGAATTACCGCTCCGGGTCAGCAGCGCCCGGATCCGATCGGTCTCTCCGGCCTCGTCGTGCGGGCCTATGCCGACAGCGCCGGACCGCTGGCTGCTCTGCCCCGCAGCGGTGGTTGGGACTACGCCGAGGAGACCCCGCTACAGGACGCTCGGGGCTACCAGATGCCACGTGAGTTGGCCGACAGCAGCCAGCTCACCGATGTCGATGACCCCACATTGGCCAACTCCGTCCTGTCCAACGGTGCCCGGCTGTATGTCGACCATGCCCACCCGGAGTACTCCTCGCCCGAGGTCGCCGGACCCATGGATGCCGTCCTGTACGACCGTGCCGGCGAAGTGGTGATGGCGCGGGCAGCGGCGGCTGCCCCGCAGGTCGCCGGAGCAGACCTCGGCGCCAACGGTGTGCGGTTGTACAAGAACAATGTCGATGGCAAGGGCGCTTCGTACGGGACCCACGACAACTACCTG
>JBATUU010000191.1:0-4625 GCA_049671385.1 Ornithinimicrobium sp.
CCAACACCCGTGCACCCAGCGCGCTAGCGACCTGGATGGCCATTGTGCCGATGCCGCTGGAGCCGCCATGGACGAGCAATGTCTCGCCTTGACGCAAACCGGCCTCGGTCACCAGGTTGCTCCACACGGTGGACGCCACCTCGGGCAATGCCGCCGCGTCCTGAACGCTCACCCCCGCAGGTACCGGCAGTACCTGACCAGCGGGGACGGCAACCTGGGCCGCATAGCCACCTCCGGCCAGCAGGGCACACACATCCTCGCCCTTGGACCACGCGCTGACCCGTGAGCCAACGGCGGCTACGACCCCACTGACTTCCAGGCCGGGCACCTCTGAGACGCCTGCGGGCGGTGGGTAGTTGCCCTGTCGCTGCACGACGTCCGCCGGGTTCACCCCGGCTGCAATGACGTCGATCAAGACATCGCGCTCACCGACCTCGGGGGAGGGCACCTCATCGAGGACGAGTGCCTCGGGTCCGCCGGGGTCGGGAATGGTGATTGCTCGCATACCGATGACTCTAGGAGATCGTGGGCCGCGGGTCGATGGGCGCCGGCCCACGGTGTTCACGCAAGCAGGATGCCTGCGATCGCCGCGCTCATCAGGTTGGCCAGGGTCGCCGCAGCGATGGCCCGCAGCCCGAGTTCGGCGATCTCTCGTCGCCGGCCCGGCGCGATCCCGCCCAACCCACCGAGCAGGATGCCGAGTGACCCCAAGTTGGCGAAGCCGGTGAGGGCGAAGGTGATGATCGCAGCCGTCTTGGGCGAGAAGCTCTCGATCTGCGGAGCGAAGTCGGCAAAGGCCACGAACTCGTTGACCACGATCTTCTGACCCACGAATGATCCCGCCTGCACGGCCTCATCCCAGCCGACTCCGATCGCGAACATGAGGGGGGCGAAGACATACCCAAGAATCTGTTCGAAGCTGAGGTCGTCTGCACCGAACCACCCGCCGACTGCTCCGATGAACAGGTTGAGCAGCGCAATCAGCGAGATGAAGGCGAGCAGCATGGCGCCGATGTTGAGGGCCAGCTTGAGTCCATCCGCAGCACCCGAGGCAGCCGCGTCGATGACATTGCGGTACTGCATCTCGTCGTCGTCAGCGTCGTCAGCGTCGGTGACAGCGCCGGCATCATCCGTGCCGCCGGTAGCGGTTGTCTCAGTGTCAGAGTCGTTGGCGGACCGAGCGCTGGAGGCACTGCCGGCGGCGACCTTCTCGCGGTCACGGGAGCCCTGGGCGGCCTCGTCGTCACCGGTCGTGGCGTCCACGGGCACGTCGGCGCGGGTCTCGGGCAGGATGATCTTGGCCATCAGCAGCGCGCCGGGTGCGGCCATGAAGCTTGCCGCGATCAGGTACTCCAACGGCGCACCGAGCAGCGAGTAGCCGACCAGCACTGATCCGGCGACCGTCGAGAGACCCCCGACCATGACCGCAAAGAGCCCGGAGCGGGTCAGCCGCTTGATGTAGGGCTTGATCACCAAGGGCGCCTCGGTCTGACCGACGAAGATGTTGGCCGCCGCGTTCACCGACTCGGCTTTGTTGGTGCCCAACAGGTAGGCGATCCCGCCCCCGAGCACCTCCACCACTCGTTGCAGGATGCCCCAGTGATAGAGCACGGCGGACAAGGCGGCGAAGAAGATGATGACCGGAAGCACCTGGAAGGCGAAGACCAGCCCCTCCTCCGGCAGAACCGGACCGAAGACGAAGGAGATGCCTTCGTTCGAGGAGTTGATGACGGCCTGGACGCCTTTGGTGGCCTGCTCCAGGGCCGCTTGACCCGTCGACCAGTAGAGCACGATGACGCCGAAGCCCAGCTGAAGGGCCAGGGCGGCGCCAACGGTACGCAGATTGATCGCTCGTCGGTTGGTCGAGAGCAGCACTGCGATGGCCAGCAGGACGAGCATCCCGCCCAGTCCCCATAGAAGGTCCATATCAACTCCTTTGTCGAGCGATCACCCTAGTGGCAAAGCGACGATGCGCAAGCCCGGTTCTCCTCACCCGAGCCATGACCACACGTGGGAGCATGACGACATGCAACGCACCGTGACTGCCCAACTCAGTGCCACCGTCCGCACCACTGCCGAAGTCGCGCTCAGTGTGGTGGTCTCGGCCGATGCCGAAACCACCGATGAGCACCTCAGCGTCACCGTCGACGGCGTGCCCGTCGAGGTCGAGGAAGTCGCCGGCAACTCAGGTGCGCGGTGGCACCTGCTGCGCGAAGTACCGGTCGGTCGCTTCGCGGTCGACTATTGGGCCACTGTGACCTCAGGAGGTAGTGCTCAGGAGTTGTCCGGCGGTGAGCGGATCAGTTACCTCCGCCCCAGCAGGTATGCCGATGTCGACCGGATGGAGTCAATGGCCCGTGCCCTCTTCGGCTCGCTGGCAAGTGCGGACACGACTGCGAGCGGGTCCGATGATGCGGACGGGCAAGCGGCAGATGTGACGACCCTGCATGCGATCGCTGACTACGTGAAGCAGAACACGGCATACATCGTGGGATCTTCGCGAGTCACCGATGGGGCCAGTGAGACCTACCTGGCCCGCAAGGGAGTGTGCCGCGACTTCGCGCACCTGACCATCGCACTGCTGCGTGCCCGGGGCATCCCGGCCCGGCTGGTGAGCGCGTATGCGCCTGGGTTGAGCCCGATGGACTTCCACGCGGTGGTTGAGGCGCACGTAGCAGGCGCCTGGTACGTGGTGGACCCGACTCGCCTCGCGCCACGGCAGTCGCTGGTCCGGATTGCTACCGGCACCGACGCCGCTGAGACGGCCTTCTTGACCACTCACTCCGGCGACCTGCGCTTTGGCACCCTTTCCGTCTCAGCGGTCGTTGACGGTGGCCTGCCCAGTGACGATCACGCCCAGTTGGTCCAACTCACGTAGCGCAGTAGGCCGACGCCCCACCCAGGAGGCGCTCGGCCAAGAACTGCGCGCAGTGGGCGCTCAGGCGATCTGGGTCAGTTCGACCTCGACGAACATCTTGGACGTGCCTGAGCCGGTGAAGATGCCCCGCAATGGCGGCACGTCCCCGTACTGGCGGCCCTGTGCGACCTCGACGTGTCGGTCGCCGGGCGCGATCGCATTCGTGGGGTCTGAGCCGACCCACAGGCCATCCCAATAACGGATCCAGGCGTGTGACTCCCCGCGATACGCGGTGCCGATCTCGGGCTGGCGGGGCGGCATCAAATAGCCGGAGACGTAGCAGGTCGGGATCCCGACCGCCCGCAAACAACCGATCGTCATGTTGGCCATGTCCTGGCAGACGCCCTTGCGGCCCTCCCACGCCTGGGAAGCCCGGGTATGCACACCGGTCGACCCCGGCACATAGTCGATCTCGGAGTGGACAAGATCGATCACGGCCTGAGCGCACTCCCCAGGACGACTGGAGTCGGAGGCAATCTCTTGGACCCTGCTCAACAGGTCCTCGTGCGGACGCACCTGGTCATTGAGCTGCAAGTACTCGCTGTGATCGGCGCTGACCTCTGGCTCCTTCATCTGCTCCCAGGACCAGTCGCCACCAGTGACCTCGGGTCGGCGCACATCGACTGTCGCCGCCGAGGTCACGGTCAACGACTCATGCCGATCATGGACCTCGAAGGCGGTGACTGCGGTGCCCCAATAGTCGTTGTAACTGTGCGTCCACGCCGACGGGCTGATGTCCATCTTGGTATGCAGCACCTGCTGATGCAGCGTCGAGCGGGGCGTCATCCGAGCCTCGTTGTATGAGGAGCTCGCAGCTCCGGCGTACTCATAGCCGGTCTTGTGCACGATGCGAAGCATCATCGGTTCACCTCACCCCCGCGTGCCAGGTCACCGGGGTGGCACCCTCGAAGTAGCGATAGGCCACGGCATCGTTCGCGTCGCTGCAGGTGCGCTGCAGTGATGTCATCCGCGCGGGCAGGTCGGCCAAGATTTCGCTCAACGGTTGATACTCCAATTCGGCTCGGGCGCGGCCAATCAGCCGCATAGCGTCGCCGGTGAAGCCGGCGCGACGTTCTCCGACGTCGAGGTTGACCAAGGCAGACTCGGCGCGATTGAGGGTGAACAGCAGCGAGCGTGGGAAGAGGCGATCCAGCAGCAGGAACTCCGCAGCCTCTCGATCGGAGTCTGCGCCGCGGTACGTGCGAACGAAGGCGTGGTGGGCCCCGCAGGCGCGCAACGTGGTCAGCCACGCTTGGGGTGAATCGGCGTTGTAGGCAGCCGCCTCGATCATCCGGGCTGTCATGTCGATGCGCTCCAGGCTGCGGCCGAGGACCAGGAACTGCCACCCCTGGTCATGGCTCATCGTCGAGTCGGCGATGCCGGAGATGACGGCACACCGCTCACGCACGGTCTGACAGGCCTGCGCCGGGCGGGCGCGTTGAATGTGACCGCGCTGCAGGATATTCCAGGCGGTGTTGATCGCCTCCCACATCTCGGTGGAGACCACCTCCCGGGAGCGACGCGCACTCTCCCGCGCGCCCCAAAACGTTGAGACCATCGAGGCCTGGGAGTCCGGGTCCCAGCCGAGTAGACGCATCACCGTGGCCTGGTCGGCGGCCTCGCCAGGATCCACCCCCATCACCGCCAACAAAGCGCGGGATGCCGCCTCCTCATCAACGACGGGGTCCTCGAGCAGCAACTGCACGTG
>JBATUU010000192.1:0-8025 GCA_049671385.1 Ornithinimicrobium sp.
CCGGGCTCGTCAAGACGAAGACGACGTCGTGATGATGATCATTGTGAGCGAAGCCCTCGGAGTGCCCAATCCGATGAGTTGGTATGCCATCGAGCTACTGCCGGTCGTCTACGACCGCTTCCACGACTGGCATCGACGGATCGGCCTCGACCGCTCGCCGCTGGACCGCATTGCATGTTGCTGACCTCTTCATCGGCCACAGCATGCTGATCGACCTGGTTGCTGACCGCCGGGTGTTGTTCTTCGGCGGCAAAGGCGGCGTCGGCAAGACCACAGTTGCGGCGGCGGTCGCCGCGGCGCGAGCTCAGGCGGGCTCGAGGGTGCTCCTGGTCTCCACCGATCCCGCGCACAGCCTGGGCCATCTCTTCGACCAGCCGATCGGAGACGGGGCAACCCAGGTGGCAACGCGCCTCGATGTCTGTGAGCTCGATCCGGCGCAGACGATGCAGACCCATCTGGCCGCAGCGGAGCGCACGATCCGGCGGCTGATGCCGGAGCACCTCGGCGAAGAGGTCGCCAAGCACCTGGCGCTTGCGAAGGCCGCGCCAGGAGCCGCCGAGGCAGCCGTCCTCGAACGCCTGGCCGGCATTGTCGAAGGTGCACCGCAGGTCTATGACCTTGTCGTGATCGACACCGCACCCTCGGGCCACACCGTGCAGCTGCTCTCGATGCCATCAGTGGTGTCAGCCTGGACAGACGATCTGCTGCGTCGGGGCGAGCGTGCGCAGCGATTCGACGCGGCGATGGCCAACCTGGATCGTCGCCCTACTGAGACCGACCCGGGCGTCGATATCGTGCCAGCGGCACCACGTGGATCGCGGGCACCACGTGGCGAGCGTCGCCGCTTCCGGCGCACCCGTGGGCCATCGAGCAGTGACGGGCGAGCGCAGCGAGATGCTGAGATCCGGGACATCCTGTTGCGCCGCCAAGCCCGATTCACCCAGCTGCGCTCCGTGATTGCCGACCCGGACGCGGCCGGGTTCGTGGTGGTGCTAACCGCTGAGCGACTACCGGTGCTGGAGAGTATGGAGTTGCGCGAGCACCTGGCCACCGTGGGTGCCGATGTCTGCGCGTTCGTTGTCAATCGTCGCTCGCCGCAGGGTGCAGGGACGGTGTGGGATCAGCGACGGGTAGCCGAAGACATGCACCTGGCCACCCTGCGTCAGGCTCTGCCGGGATCGCCGATGGTCCAGATCCCACTCCTGCCTCGTGAGCCTCACGGCATCGACGGATTGGCCGACGTCATCGCTCATCTCTGAGGGCCGGTCTGGACGCCGTAGGGCGCGATGTGGATCGAAAGGCGAAGCGACCGAACGGGTGCACTCGCCGACGCTGTCTCAGGCGGTTCAGCTGATGAGCGACCAGAGCGCGAGGCCGCCGGGCAAAGCCATCGCGAAGATGACGATCAGCGCGATCGTCCGCTGACGACGACTACGTTGCCGTCGCCACTGCGCATCTGAGGAGTCGTCGTCGGAGAACGTCATAGCGAGTCATCCTTTGCCGTGTGATGGTCGGGTTCCCCTGCCCTGCGATCGAACGGCAGGGGGCATGCAGGGAACACGCTACGGCCATCCGTAGGGTGAGCCCACCATGACCGCCGGCCCACGCACGTCCCTGCTGCTCGATGGAGCCGGACACGCTCACCTCTACGTGATCGCCCACGCCCATCGCCTGGCCGCCGCCGGTTATGGGCTCACGCTGCTTGCGCCGGCAGACTTCCGGTACAGCGGTATGGCGTCCGCCAGCGCGGTCGGTGCGCTGAGTCTGGATGCGGGCCGGATCGACATCGTGCACCTGGCGCGCACGCACGATGTGCACCACATCGACGGCCGCCTGGTAGAACTCGACGTTCGCGCCCACCAGGCGACCACCGACACCGGGGCACGCCTGAGCTGGGATGTGGTGAGTTTCAACATCGGCAGTGTCTCTGCGACCGGTGGCATCGAGGACATCGAGCCCGGCGTGCTGCAGGTCAAGCCCCTCGCCGATCTGGCGACGCTGTCAGCGCGGCTGCGTCAGGCTCACATCGATGCCGACCAACAGGGTAGGCGGGCCGCGGTCACAATCGTGGGTGGCGGTTCCTCCGGTGCGGAGCTAGCCGGTCAGCTGTCGGCTCGGGGTGCAGTCACGGTGAGGCTGGTCGAGGCGGGACCACACCTGGTCTCGAGCGTGCCGTCCTCGGCCCGCGCATACCTTCGCAGGTTGCTATCGCGCCGAGGCGTGAGCATCCATACCGACTCGCCGGTGCATCGCCTCGCTGCCGATCATGTGTTGCTCTCCGACGGTCAGACCTGGACGCATGACCTCGCAGTGCTATCCACAGGGTTGCGCGCCGACCCGTTGGTCAGCCAACTGGGGCTCACCGATACCGACACCGACGGGAGCCCGACTCGAGCAGGGGTAGCCTCCCCGGCGGATTCGTGGCTCACAGATGAGACACCTGACGGCATACCGGTGTCGGCGACCTTGCAGTATCTCGGGGCGAGCAACGTCTATGCGGCTGGGGACTGTGCTCACTTCACACCGTCGCCCCTGCCGAAGATCGGTGTGCATGGAGTACGCCAAGGGCCGGTGTTGCTGGACAGCCTGATCCGCCGGGCAGCCGGGGCCGCTCTGCCGACCTACGATCCACCGCCGCACCCGTTGCAGATCCTCGACCTCGGCGGTGGGGTCGCGCTTGCCGCACACGGGCGACGCTGGTGGTGCGGGCGCACGTCGCTGGCCGCCAAGCGCTGGATAGACAAGCGGTGGCTGACTACATACAGCTAGGACTGCGGTGGATGAGCGACGCTCATCTGCAGGTCATCACTGTTCTCTGCGGCGCACCAGATGACCCACGACGTCTGGGATCCACTGCGTCTCACCCCGCATCCAGCGAGAGGCGACGATGTTGCCGGGGACGATGACGAAGGTCCCACGCGGCCCCTCGGCGAGACCGAGGTCCGTCCCGAAGACATCACTGACCAACGACCAGTCCAAGTCGGTATGGCGCGAGAGGTGCTCGCCAACACCGATGGAGTATCGCTGCACGATCGTTGAGTGATCAGCGTCGCGGGTCTGCGACCAGGCGGTATAGGCGGCGTCCAACCCGTGGCTGAGTGACTCGAGGTCATCCACGTCAACCCCGGCATCGACCAGCTCTTGGATGCACGTGCTGATCTGTGCTCGTTCGGAGTCCCCGAGCGGACTGACCGGCGTCGTGGGGCGGCCGAACTCATCGACGTCCACTGCAGCGGTGCGGTCGGACTGCCCTTGAGAGGAGTCGCTTTCCTCATCGGCGTCGCCGGAGCTTTTACGCTTGAACCAGGCCATCGATGAAGTTTATGCGCTGCTTTGAGTAAGCCCCGGGCTCGGGCGCAGCCGGTTGCGCAGGGCCAGGCCCAACGCCGATCCGACGAGCAGTCCGAGCGCAATCGCACACACCACGGCCACGACGTCGAGCACGGTCTGGGTCACGTCTGCCTGGTCGGCGACGAGTTGCGTCACGCCGATCAGGCCGAGCGAGCCCGGCACGAGCAGCCAGAAGGCGGGCAGGAACAACACCAGACGAGCCAGCTGAGGGCGAAGCAACTCCACGAACGTCGCCCCGAGACTGGCCGCTATCGCGCCGAGGAGACCCCCGAGGGCCGCCGATCCCCACATGTGTCCCAGAGACTGCGCCCCACCAGCCATCATGAGGACGAGCAACACCCAGGGGGTCATCGGCAACGGCACGCTCTCCAGCAGCGCGATGCCGAGCGTGATCACTAAAAGGCCCACCGGCAAAGCGACCCAGCCGATGTCATCGACCCGCTCATTGATCACCATGGCCGGTGGGATATCGAGCACGGCGGTGGCGGTGATGATGCCGAGTGCGAACAAGCCCAGTTGCACCAGTCCGTAGGCCAGCCGGGCCGAGCCGGCCTGCATGTGTCCTGCAGCGAGCTCCGACATGCCGGTCACCATCAAGGCGCCCGGCAGGAGCACGGCCAACGGCGGAAGCACCGTACGCAACGGACCCTCGATGAGGCCCACGTCGGCCGCGCTGAAGACGAGAAGCGCGACAGCGAAGGCGGCCAACGTGGGGAGCAACACGTTGATGACGGCGAAGCGCCGCGCGAGGAACAACAACGCCAGCACCACCCCGGCGCTGGCCGCGACCGCGGCGATGTTGCGCCACCCGGGTTGGAGGACCAGCGCGATGCCGACGGAGATGAAGACCCAGGCGATCTGGATCAACCACGGCGCATACCGGGCGGGCTTGGCCCGCAACACCGACAGTTCCTGCAGCGCAGTGCGCGGATCCAACTCGCCGCTGAGCAGCTGGTATCTGATCCGGCGGACCTCAGTCGTTTGGTCCAACCGAACGGATGCAGTCACCGACTCGTATGCCGCCGGACCACCTGAGTGCAGTGAGATCATCAGGCCGGTGGGCGCCGCTCCGATCTGGATTCCGGTGAAGCCCCAGGCCTTCCCGATCTCAGCGAGTTCTTCCTCGATCTCGTTGACCGGCTGACCGGTGGCGATCATGGCGGCGCCGAGATGAGAGAGCAAGGTAGAGACGAGTCGGTCGCCAGCGGCAGACTCAGCTGGCGCATGGGTGTCCTCAGGGCACAAGGTAGTCAGAGTCCGCTGCATCAGTGATCAACATGTAGCCCGGTGCGTGAGTGATCGCCAGCTCGGGACGAGAGTGGGTGATGACCGCCTGCGGGGTCACCCCGCACGCCCAGAAGACGGGCACATCGCCTGCTTCCAGCACGGGTGAGTCGCCATAATCAGGACGATCGAGGTCGGCGATGCCGAGCGCGGCCGGGTCACCGACGTGCACCGGCGCGCCGTGCACGGCCGGGTAGCGGCTCGAGATCCGCACGGCGTCGGCAACCTGGTCAGAGGGTATGCCGCGCATCGAGACCACCAGCGGGCCCGACAGTGCTCCAGCAGGCCGGCACGCGCGGTTGGTGCGATACATCGGCACATTTGCACCGGCGTCCATGTGGCGAACCGGGATGCCAGCCGCCCGTAAAGGGTGCTCGAAAGTGAACGAGCAGCCGATGATGAACGTGACCATGTCCGCACGCCAATGCGCCGACGCATCGCTGATCTCCTCGGTCAGTTCACCGTGGCGGTAGACCCGATAGCGGGGAAGGTCGCGACGGATGTCGCTGCGGGGATCGCTGTAGACACCGCCGCCGGATTCGCCATGCAATTCCCCAGCGTCAAGCACTTCCAAAACCGGGCAGGGCTTGGGGTTACGTTGAGCGAAGAGCAACATGTCGAACGCGGCCGCACTGGGCACGGCGATGATGTTCGCCTGAGCAAAACCCGCGCACCACCCTGCGGTCGGCTGCTGCCGGCCGGCTGCGAACTGAGCACGAGCCTGCGTCGGATCGAGATCGGCGACCAGCTCGGGCTCGCGTCCATCGGGCTCGCGTCCCTCGGATGAACGTCCCTCGGGCTCGCGCCCCGTGGACCCACTTGCGGCTGAATAGGTCACGAGAACATCGCTCGGCGGGTCATCACTTCGCCCACCGTAAGTCGACCTGTTGGCCAGGCTGCAACTGCGCGGCACGATCAGCAGCGGCTGCGGTCAACACGCCGATGACGGGGTAGCCGCCGGTGACCGGATGATCGCTGCCGAAGATCACCGGTTGTCCATCGGGTGGCACCTGGATGCAGCCGCGCATCATTCCCTCACTCGGCAGCTCCCGCTCCCGATGTTCGTGACGTCGTTCCAGCGCCGTCCCGGTGAGGCGAACCCCGACCCGGTTGCTGCGCTCGGAGACGGTCCAGCCCGCCCCGCCATCGGCCGAGGAATGGCTCTGCGTTGAGTCGGCAGTCGGTCCACCCACCACCACCGAGTCCATATCGGCGAACCAGTCGCGCCGCGGGCCCGGCAGGACAAACAGCGTGACGCGGCCGGTCGCGGGCAGCGCAACCGGGGCGACGTCGACGTTGGGGAAGGGCCCGTCGAAGTCGGCCACGGGCAAGACGTCACCGGCCGAGACCGCATCGGGGCCGAGTGCGGCCAAGGTGTCGGTGGAGCGTGATCCCAGCACCTGGGGCACGTCGAATCCACCGCGCACGCTGAGGTACGTGCGCACGCCGGCGCTCGGCATACCTAGGCGTAGTTCTTGGCCATCACGCACCTGCAACGGTGCGCTGTGCGGGATCGGGTGACCATCGACAGTGGCATGGGCGTCCGCTCCGGTGAGCGCGATGGTCGCCTCTCCGTGGACCGTCGCAACCAAGCCCCCGAAGGCCACTTCCAGGCATGCTCGGCCGGCACCGTGGGCCACCAAACGGCCACCGAGCGTGTAGGCGGCCCGGTCGGCGGCCCCGCTGCGACCCACTCCAATACCGGCCAGACCCGTCCGCCCAGCGTCTTGCACGAGCACCTGCGGGCCGACATCGGTGACGGCGAGTGCGCTCACGATTCCGCCACCACGAAACGCACCTGGTCGCCGGATTGCAGCCGGGACGGCTGGTCGGCCTCAACGTCCCACATCGACTCGTCCGTGTGGCCAAGGAGTTGCCACCCACCGGGAGAACTGCGCGGATAGACGGCGCTGAAGTCACCGGCCAGTCCGACGGATCCGCGGGGCACCGTCGTGCGAGGCTCATCACGGCGAGGGACGTGCAGGCGGCTGTCACCGCCGGCGAGGTAGGCGAAACCAGGCGCAAACCCGAAGAAGGCCACGGTCCAGGTCGTGCCCGTGTGCGCCTCGATGATTTCCTCCCGGGTCAGCCCGGTGTGTTCCGCGATGTCATCAAGGTCTTCGCCGTCGTAGGTGACCGCGATGGCCACGACGTTCGACGTGTCGGCGCTATCGCTGATCGCCTCTGGAGTCTGGCAGTTGGCAGCCAGGTCGACGGCAGCGTGACCCAGGGCTTTGAGGTCGGGGTGCTCGGGGGCAATGAGGAGCACCGTCTGTGCTGCCGGCACGAGATCAATGACCCCCTCCCACGGGGCGTGCCCATCGGTGATCCGGGCTTGTAGCGCATCATGGAGCGTCAGGACCGAGGCGATGTCGTCGACTTCGATGAGGACCGCCTCCTCACCGATCGGCAACGCTGTAGCCGCAATCACAACGCGCTCACTGACCGTCACTGGCGATGAACGAGGCGATCTTGACGCCATGCTCGGTGAGGGTGTCGGCCACAGTTTGCGCCATCCGCACTGCCCCCGGCGAGTCGCCGTGGGTGCAGATGGAGCGTGCTTCGACCGCGACGTCCGTGCCGTCATTGCCCTCGATGACACTTTCGGTGACCAGCCGCAACATCCGTTCTGCGACCAGATCGGGGTCATTGAGCATGGCGCCGGGTTGCCCCCGTGGCACGAGCCGCCCGGCCGAGGTGTAGCCGCGGTCGGCAAAGGCTTCGGTGATCGTGATCAGGCCCGCCGATTGGGCGCGCTCCAGGGACGTCGACCCAGCCAACCCCATCAGCGGCAACGACGGGTTGTATGCGCTGATCGCGGCGATGACGGCGTCCGCTTGGACGGGGTCGTCGGCTACAGCGTGGTAGAGCGCCCCGTGTGGTTTGACGTACTGGATGCGGGTGCCAGCGGCGACGCACATGGCTTCGAGGGCTCCGAGTTGGTAGAGGACGTCGGCGGTGAGGTCATCGGCGTCCATAGCAATGTATCGGCGACCGAAACCGGCAAGGTCGCGATAGCCCACCTGTGCCCCGATCACGACGCCACGCTCTGCGGCGGCGGCGCAGGTCCGCTGCAGCGTCAGCGGATCTCCGGCGTGGAATCCACAGGCAACGTTGGCACTGGAGATGACGTCCAGCATCGCCTCGTCATCGCCGAGGCGCCAGGTGCCGAAGGACTCGCCAAGGTCAGCATTGAGATCCACAGTGATGTGCGTGTCGATGACGGCGGACCTTTCGATCGTGCTCGACCATGTGTCGGTGTCCGGCGAGTTCGGCGCCGCTGAGCTCTTCAAGGGGCTTGCTATCGCCTGGTCGAGGCGGTTCATACATAGCCTAGGCCCGGGGAGGCACCAGCGGGCAGCTGACGAGCCACTGCCACGTCGCTCGGAG